>NZ_JFHJ01000448.1:0-18669 GCF_003666285.1 Mesotoga sp. HF07.pep.5.2.highcov
TGATTAGGCCGTCGAAAATGAAGAGATTCCTGACTTCTCTATCATGTACTTTCTTCTTCAGATATTCTTTAAGGATCTATGGGTTCATCAGCAAAGTCAATGGAGGCTTCGCGCTTAGTAGCTGCAAATGGCAGTCTAACGGCGCCCTTTGAACTCTCTTGCAAGATGACTAGCGTTGTGCTTTTCAAGAAGAAGCAGGGGTCTAATATTTAAATTGTCCACATCTATCCAGTCGAGAGACAAAAACATCACCCCCAGAGCAAAAGCTAATATGGATAGTAGCATGATAAAATCGGGATTATCTTCAGTATCGCGATGGGAGACTTATATGAGGCTTAACAAAGATTTATTCGAGAGAAGGCTGGGAGTCTTCTTCATGGTATTGTGGATCTTAATCCTGTTCTTCTACCTCACCTGGGATGGATGGCTGTACGAGTGGCGCGACTGTGGCTACAACGGTCCTAGTCAGCACTTCGATCTTGACATTACCGACATGGAATATTCGCGCTCCCCAGATAATGAGATCACTTACTTGTCTACGAACAATCTTCACAACTTGATATATCTTTGTTATCTCGTCTTCTTGATCGGTTGGCTGGGTTTGCTTTTTGACCTTGAGTGGGCTAAACAGGGAGCGATGGCTACCATGGGAATTTCTTTCGTTGCGGCTCTCTCGACGCTAAACCTCTCCGACCACGTGTACTTGCTTCAAGTGGTGTATGATATAGTGCATCTTTCAGGGTTAGTAATGGGAGCGTACCTCTTTTCGAAGTACTACCTGAAGACTTCAAAGAGTCTTCCCGTTGTCCTAGGCACGTGGGCGATATATCTTGTTAGTCACGTTATCTTCACTCCTTGGCCGTTCTGGGAAAACGTTGGCCAAGCTTACTTCAGCGTAAATCAGATCAACGACTTGCCGTTCTTTCTTTTTGGTATGGAGTATATAGTTGTTGTAGTAATCTTACTCGCAGTGAACACCCTTATCGTAAAACTAAACGGAAGAACGTCGAACCGTTTTCTAAGAGTTTTGATCCCACTCGGCCTCTATTTCCTTCTGTTCATGATAATGTACTCAACAGGCCTAATAATAGTCCAGAACGTGAATATGAACACATGTGCCCTTAGGTAATCATGTAAGCTTGAGTTGTCCAAGTTCGTTCTTCTTTTTCAAAACCTGACCTCAACATATTTCTCGTTAGAGTCGTAGTATCTTTTGGTGTTTCTGAGGTCCTTCTACCCGTTTGGCTTCAGGGACATATATTCATAACCTTCTTAGGCCTTCCATCTCTTCATCAAATGCCTGCCAAGAGAGATTTGCAGTCTCCATCGTAACACGCATAGACAAAGAATGTGGAGAAGAAGACTTGATAAAACCGATTGTAGTTAACTGAATCGAAAGGAAATGAAAGCAAAGAATTAATTGATAAATAGGGGCACTCAATCAATCGCATCTCAATTAACTATGAGTTGATAATTGCCAATAGTTGGATCTTATCGGGTACCATGTCGGCAGACAATAGTTTGTCAGAAACATAGTAGATGGTAAAATGAGTTTGTAAACAATAAGGATTACGTACTTATTTAATAGTTTGTATCTTATTTCCTTCGGCAGCCTGCAAGAGAAGCATTTGAACTAAGTTATCATCAGCATTATTCATTGTAGACAATTGTAAATTGGTCTATAAGCCAGCTTATTGGTTAATAAGGGAGGGTGTTTTATGAGAAAGATAGCTTTGGGATTTCTTTTACTGCTCATTCTAGCTGTTCCTTGCACCATGCTCTTCTCGGAAGAGATTGAGATGCCTGTTGTCCAGCCTCCAATGGTTGTCACTACTCTGGGTCAGAGTCCGGGTGCTTTGATGTTCAGACTGGTCTGTGTCAGAAATCAAATTGCCTGTGTTCAGGAAGACCTACTTACCGTTGAGAAATTGGTCCAATTGGTTGAAGGAGAAAACCCACCCAAGACACTGGTCATAACTACCGGAACCAGTTTGAAGGGAATGGGGGCTGCCGGTATTGACATGAATTTCGAAGTGAAGCGTGTCGAAGGACTGATTGCCAAAGCCAAGGAGCTTGGTATGACAATAATTGGGGCTCACATCGAGGGCATGGCACGAAGGGTAGATGCAACAGATGAGAAGTCCATCAGCACAGTGATGCCTAAGTCTGATTTGATTCTCGTAATAGAAGACAGCGATTCAGATGGATTCTTCACAAACTTTTCGAATGAGACTGGAATTCCTCTTGTAAAGGTGAAAGAATCCTTGGAAATCGGGCCGGCTCTCAAAAAACTGTTCCAAGAGTAGAGCATAACAATGATCTTCTTATCTGTCGACCTTTAGGTCGATTCTAAAGGGGGAGTGTCCTGGTGTACTTCCATGCTGGTCTGATACTTTTCGTTATAGCAGTATCGTTTGGAGTTGCAAAGGCACTTAAGCTAAGTGTCGAACTGTCGATGCTTGTTGCCGCGCTTGCAGCCGCTATTGTCCACTCGGGTGGAGCGATTCCGGTACGTCATCTTGTGGAAGGCTCCTTCACTTATCTTGATGTCTGTCTGATCTTTATTACCGCAACGTTTTTCATGAACCTGATTAAAGAGTCCGGTGGAGTCGCTTTTCTTGTAAGAGGTATTGTCAAGGCCTTTCACAAGAGCAGAGTACTGTGTCTCTTCTTTCTTACTTTGCTGTTGTTGATTCCTGGGGCCCTTACTGGATCGGGTGCCACCACAGTTCTCACGGTTGGTACACTGGTGGGAACGGTCCTCACCTATATGGGAATATCTGAGAAGCGGGTGGCGGCGATAATCTTTGTTTGCGCTGCGATGAGTGCCGCTGCACCGCCAGTAAACCTCTGGGCAATGATGGCTGCGGCCGGATCTAACATGCCTTACGTGGGTTTCTTCATTCCACTGCTGGTATTGTCGCTAGCCGGTTCTCTATTTGCAATGTTCTTCCTTGGGGGAAAGGGTAAGAAAGTAGAGCTCGATGAAGCTCTGAAAGAGCTTCCTGAACCACCTGCTAAGATGAACTGGATAAGGGTAGGAATGCCATTTGTCGTTCTCATTTTCCTGATAATGGCCGGAAGGATTTGGCCTCACTCAATCCCCACTCTGGGACTTCCGTTCATGTTTGTTGTCGCATCAATATTTGCAATTATACTTAGCCCAAAGAAGCTAGAGATCCTTAGAATCGCATCGGATACCATCAATACATTGATCCCTCTTGTAGGCATCATGATCGTTGTAGGTATCCTGATTCAGATTATGGCTTTGAGCGGCGCAAGGGGATTGATCTCTCTTGCGGTAGTAACGTTGCCCATGTGGGTTTTATTTGCAGCGCTGTGGCTAATTCTTCCAGTGTCAGAGGGATTACTCCAATATGCGGTTGCACCGCTTCTAGGAGTGCCCCTAATTCTTCTTTTCAACATGAAGGGAATGGATGCCATAATAGCACTCTCTGCAATGGCTGTTATGTGGCCTGTGGGAGATATACTTCCTCCCACGGCGGTTGTTGGAAGAGCGACAGTGATGGAATTGAAGTTCAAAGGCCATTATTACAGGGATTTCTTGAAGACTTCGCTCATACCGATGGGGTTCATTCTTCTAATTGCTACTTTGTTCCTGATTTTCAGTAATGAACTCTCCTTTTTAGTTGGCGGGTGATGTCATGAGTGAAAGGAAGTGTTTTTGATGGCTATTTTGTACACGATAATCAGTGTCTGCTACTACTTGATAACGGCTTTTATCATCTTTGTTATAGCTAGAAGCTTGGTGAAGACGAAGAATTTCCAAGAAGCAATCCTGTTTTCTGTCATGCTCATGCCGTTCATCCTGCGACTTTTGAGAATCAAGTAGGGGGTGCTGCGATGACTGACAGAAATCTGGCGATAGTCAAAATAGTATCATGTGTTTTAGTTGGAATTGCCCTAATTATCTCCGGTGTAGAGTTCTACAATCACAGGAATTTCAAGGAACCCGTCGTTGTTGGATCGGGAGTCACTGAAGTCAAAACGTTAGGTGACTACTTCGCTCCGTTGAAAGGAACGATAAACGATACGAACATCTACATAATTGACAGCGGTGTACCGGGTGGGACGGCTATGTTGATAGGCAGGTCGCATCCCGAAGAACCCGCAACGAATCTGGCTGCCAAGATCTTCGTCGAAAACGCGAAACTTACCAAGGGAAGACTCATAGTTGTTATTACAGCCAATCAGAGCGCTTCAAGGGTTACCAGACCTGGGGATGCATATCCTATGTACTACACAATAGAGACTCCATGGGGAGAAAGCAAGTTCAGGATGGGAGATCGATGGTCCAATCCGCTTGACTCATGGCCGGATCCCGAAGCATATGTTCACTATCCTAGTGGTCAACTCCTGGCTTATATGGATATTCGTAATTTCAACAGAACGTGGCCCGGGAGAGAAAATGGGATGATCACCGAACAGACAAACTATGCCTTTATGAATTTGATAAGAGAAGAGAATGTGGACATATTTATCGATTTACACGAAGCCGAGCTGGAGTACCCTGTTATAAGCACTATAGTTGCCCATCAAAAGGCGGCCGATATTGCCGGACTGGCTTCAATGATACTTACCTCAACTGAATTCAGAATTGGTATGGAGTTCTCACCCCCTAGCCTGCACGGACTTTCTCACAGAGAGGTCGGTGACCATTCCGACGCCATATCTCTGTTGTTTGAAACGCCGGAACCTTTTCTTGACAGAGTCAGGGGAATCACCGATGAGGCTCTTCTCTTAACGGGTAAGGATGAATTCGTTATGACAGCAGGTAAGTTCGGTTTGCTCTACGAGAAGATTGACGAAAATGGTTGGCCGATCGACGTAAGGGTTGGCAGACACTGTTCTTCAACTCTTATGGTTATTGAACTATGGGGTGATTTCAATCCTGGAAAGGAGGTTGTGATCGAAGGAGTTCCACGGTATGACGAGGTAGTAAGCAATGGAACAGGCTATTATTTCCATGATCCTTCAAAAGCTAGAACACAGGACATTTATTACGAGTAACCAAGAACATTTGTGATTGATGATCACAAAGGAGGGGAGTAAGGGTGAAGAAACTGTTATTGACTGCAATACTGATAGTCTCACTGTTTTATGTGAGTGCTGTAGCATGTACGGATATCTTAGCGGCAAAACAAGCCACCTTAGATGGTTCAGTTATTACATCTCATACATGTGATGGTCGTTATGACTCCAGACTGGTTGTCGTACCGGCTATGGATCATGAAGAGGGGGCTATGGCCCCAGTTTACGAGTGGATAGTCTACGCCGATCGAATGGATCTGGTGAAGCTTGGAGAGATTCCACAGGTAGCACATACCTACCAGTACTTCAACGTTGCTTATCCTATGGCAAATGAACACCAGCTGATAATAGGAGAGACGACACTTGGTGGAGCCAGAGAGACTGCCAACAGCGATAAGGCGATAATGACAATCGAACAGCTGGAGATCTTCGCTCTACAGAGAACAACTAACGCCAGAGACGCTATAAAACTTATAGGCGCTCTTGCAGAAGAGTATGGTTACCGAGAATCGTGCTGGTTAGGCGAATGCATTACAATTTCCGATCCGAACGAAGTTTGGGTTTTCGAAGTTTACGGGACCGGTCCCCTATGGGAACCAGGTATGGGACCTGGCGCTGTTTGGGCTGCCCAGCGCGTGCCCGATGATCATATTACTACCGTCGTGAATTACAGCATGATTGGTGAGATCGATCTTGAGACAAACAGGCCCCCGAACGTATCTGCAGGGGACTTCATGATCAGTGAAGACTATGTTCAGGTGGCAACGGATCTTGGCCTGTATGATCCGGCCAGTGGAGAACCCTTTGTCTGGAAGTACATATTTGGAGACATTGAGGGGAAGAAGAGCGACAGACTCTGGAGAGTCTTCTCTGTTCTCAATCCTTCGGGGAACTGGTCGTTGGACAACACATGGGAATATCCATTCTCAGTTAAGCCGGACGAGAAGGTATCCGTGTATGACATAATTGAGCTTTATAGGGACGTTTCCGAAGGTACACCTTACGACATGGGCGATAACGAGGCATGGTACTATGAAAGTGGAGACGAGATGGTTAAGAGTCCGCTGGCAAGTTCTGAGCCCAACACTCCTATGAGAAATCTTCTTGGCATTCCTTACACAAGAACAATAGCAAAGAACGGTTGTTCGTACTATTTTGTTTCGCAGGCAAGGGAGTGGATGCCCGACAAGATAGGCGGACTTCTCTGGTTCGGACTTGACAACCCGAGAAAGGGAGCTTGGATTCCCGTTTATGTAGGGACTCTTCCCAATACGCTCCCAGAGTCTTGGGTGACCTTAAACAGGGATGAGCTTGACAGGAGCTGCTCTTATTGGGCCTTTGATCTTGTCGATAAGATCTCTAATCAGAGGCTTGGGGCTCTTATGCCTTTGATAGAGGAAGTAAGAGTACCTTTCCAAACGGAGATGTTCGAAGAACAGAAGGATCTTGATGAAATGGCAATGACCCTTTACGAAGATAATCCCGAGCTTGTTCTTAGACTCCTCTCATCCTATACGGCGAGAAAGATGAGAGAAGCAGAAGAACTCTGGTATGATCTTTCAGAGGTCTTGTTAACTAAGATCGACTAAGTAATTGACTTTGGGCCGGTCGATGCCGGTCCATTACTTTGAAAGGGGAGTGAAAGAAATGAGACGTGCACTTATTGTTATGCTAGTCCTCATTGTCGGTTATGGAGTAACAGCAATGGCATGTACTTCGATACTTGTCGGAAAAGACGCATCTGTCGACGGTTCTACTATGGTGACACATACTTGCGACGGCAGTTACGACGCCAGGTTACAGGTGATTCCCGGTGGAGTACATGAAGAAGGCGAGACGGTTAGTATCTACAAGGGTTTGTGCCAGGCGGGTATTCCAGGTAGAACGGTTCAGTATGTTGGAGAGATTCCACAGGTTCCCGAAACTTACACCTACTTCCACACCGGCTACCCGTTTATGAACGAACATCAGGTAATTATCGGAGAAACAACCTGGAGTGGACAAAGAGTGCTTATGAACTCCCAGGGTTGGATGACAATCGAGCAGCTCCAGGTGCTGGGTCTGCAGAGAGGAAAGACAGCCAGAGAAGTCATTCAGATAATGGGTGAACTTGCTGAGAAATATGGTTATGGTGACGGCGGCGAGGGGCTTACAGTAATTGATGGAGACGAAGCCTGGTTGTTTGAGATCTGTGGTCCTGGTCCTTTCTGGTCTCCTGGAAGCGAAGAACCCGGAGCAGTATGGGTTGCGCAGAGAATTCCCGATGACCACGTCCTTGTCCATGCAAATAGATCTAGGATTGGCGAAATCGATCTTGAGAACACAGATTATTTCATGGCATCACCCAATGTATACTCAACGGCACAGGAACTCGAGCTGTGGGACGGACAGGAACCATTCCTTTTCTATGCAGCTTACGGGCCAAAGAATGCCTTTTATAACACGAGACGTGAATGGAGGGTTCTGGACCTTCTTGCCCCGTCTCTTGAGCTCGATCCATGGGCAGAAAGATATCCGTTGTCTGTCAAACCAGATAAGAAAGTGTCTGCGCAGGATCTTATGATGATTAAGCGTGACCACTATGAAGGAACCGAATTCGATCTCACTGTTGGCCTTGCCGCAGGTCCTTTTGGTAATCCTAATAGGTATGCTACTCCTGCCAGTGCAAGACCAGAAGGCATAAACTATGACGGTTGGGAAAGAGCTATATCTATGTTCAGATGCTCATATGTCATAGTTGGGCAGGCAAGAAACTGGATGCCAGATGCGATCGGTGGAGTTGTGTGGTTCGGAGAGGATGCACCTCACTCGACAGTTTATATTCCATTCTACGCAGGTGCGACCAGTGTTCCCGAGTCGTTCAGTCAAGGAGCAAGGGATTTCTTCGACAGAAGCTCTGCTTGGTGGGCATTCAACCACGTGTCAAACCTAGCCGATCTGAGATATAATGTCGCAATAGAGATAATCAAAGAGGAATACACGAAGTTTGAGACTGAGTTCCTCGCAAATCAGCCGCTGATCGAAAAGGTTGCGCTGGATCTCTATGCAGAGAATCCCGAAGCGGCTATCGATTTCATTACTAATTACAGCAACGGGCTAGCAAACAGAGTTGTCGATAGATGGTGGAAGCTGGCCGATGAGCTAATTTACACCCTGAACGATGGGTATGTTGATGGTAAGACTGTGGGTTATCCGACGTGGTGGCTCGAAGCTGTTGGTTATGGAGATACAACTGCAAGATAGATACTGATCGTTTATTTGTAAGGGCGGATATTATTCCGCCCTTTTTTAAAGCTATAGATGGAGTGATCCGCGAAAAACATCCAGTGAGTGCAAGTGTGCTCAAATCAGCTAATTCTCAATGCGTTGCATATTCGAAAGATAAAACCTACTCTTCCTGGATTGATTTTCGAATCCCTGAAAGGGTTTGAGTCTTTCCGAAGCTAACTGGAGCTTTTTCCTCCTATTTAACACTTGTGTATCGATTGAAGGAAGGAGGCATATTCTCGGGACCCTTTGCTATAATGAATATAGAAAGTTCTCGAACCTTACTTATGTTGATTTTTTTAGTATCTACAGAGTTTATTGCTTGGGGATGTCACTTTTGAAAATTGCTACGATCTTTTTGATTCTTATTGCGAGTTCAGTTCTTTGCTCGCTGTCTATCGAACCGCTCCCCGTAATTGAAGATCCAGTGCTTTTTACAGTTTGGGGTGAGAGCATAGAGCTTCAAAACATAAACTATTTCTGTGATAGTCTTCAAGTTGCACGTGATTATTCACCGGGTGCAAGTATCGAAGATCTGTGTGAAGGCGCCGGATTCAGGATTGAAGAAGAGCTTTCAGGAGAATCTTTCCATCCATTTTATGTTTCAGGGACACCTTACCGCACACTTGTGATAATTGCCGGGAGTTCTTTGCCAGAGTCGAGAGCAGACATAGAGAGAATTGAAGAGCTTGCTTCCTCAGTGAAGTCTTCAAATGGATTAGTGATGGTAATCGATATAGATGTTGAAGGATCGGGAGATGATCCGCTGAAGCAGGAATTTGCTCAAAGATTGGTGCAGTATCTAGATGTTCTGATTGTAGCTGAAAGGCCAGTTGGAGAGTATCTGTCTTTCTTGGAAGAAGAGACTCCTATAGTTGTTGAGTTACCCGTGGTTGTAGACCTCGTTTCGATTTTCGAAAGGGACTTTGGGGGCGGCAGATGCTGCGATTGATTGGAGGAAATATGAAGAGAGTTCTCTTGATTACGATGATTTTGATTGGCACATTCGCACTATCTCAGATTCATTTGGAAGACTCAGTTACTTTTGGGAGCGAAGGTGACGATGTGGCCAATGATCTAGTAGTGTTGAGCGACGGAAAATTACTACTGGTAGGGTATACAACTTCGTTTTCTGGAGAGCTTGGAAGTTCTAAAGGAGAAGAGGATTTCCTGATTCTTAAGCTAGATGAAAGGCTACGCATAATCTGGTCAAAGACATATGGAGGAAGCGGGCGTGACATTGCTGAAGCAGTTCTCGAAACATCAGACGGAGAAATAGTGGTTGTGGGACTGACAGAGTCGTCAGATGGAGATGTTTCTGAAAGTGATAAGCTTGGCGATTTTTGGGTCGTTAAGCTCTCGCCCACCGGAGAACTCCTTTGGGAGAAAACCTTCGGGGGAAGCAGCCAGGATCATGCTTATGACGTAGTGGAAAGCCCTTCGGGGAATATTCTGGTCGCCGGCTACACCAGGTCTCCCGACGGGGACATCGAAGGACACGTATGGGGCGAAGATTTCTGGATAGTTGAGATTTTACCATCCGGTCAGGTATTGAAGCAATGGGTTATGGATGGAGGGAACAACAACGAAGATCTTGCAAGAAAGCTTTTCGTAAATGAAATGGGAGATATTTTGATTACGGGATACACCGCATATAAGGATGTAGGGATCAGCTGCAACTACGTGAATGAACAGGCGGCTCTTGCCATTATTCATGCTGAGGGTATTTCTTCTTATTACGCTTTTGGAGGCATGTATCTTGAGGATGGCTACGACGTGCTTGCCTCTGGAGAAACAATAGTCATAGTCGGTGAACAGGATGCTGGAATCTCTATGTTTTCGACCGGTCTTGGCGGAAAGGACTTCTATGTAGTCGCGATAGGTGAAAAGGGGCAGGAATTGTGGTCAGAGAATTACGGTGGAACCTTCACGGATATAGCCCGTGTAGTAAAACCGTTTGGAGCTAGTGATCTTCTAGTTGCCGGTCATACAACTTCGCAGGATATTGACATTGAAGATCCGCTCGGGATGACAGATGGGTGGATAATCGTTGTTAATGAAAACGGTGAGCTTGTCGAATCGTTGTCGGTAGGTGGCTCGGCTGACGATTTCATTCTTTCGGGTGTCAATTACGGTGAAAAGTACATTTTATGTGGTTGTTCAACGTCATCTGACGGAGACCTGGAAAGCAACAAGGGTAAAAAAGACATCTGGTTGATTACGTTAGGAAAATAGATAAGGTCTAGCGACCTTAAACTGGGGTTAATCCCCAATAAAATCAAGTTGGGAGGGGTTTCAATTGCGTAAGATCCTGTTGGTCCTGATTGTGGCTGCAGCAATAGTTAGCATCGGCTTTGCATGTACCACGATCATCGTAACTAAGGGTGCGTCTGTTGACGGTTCGGTAATGACGAGTCATTCAGCTGACTGCGGCCTCTGTGATTTCAGGTACGTCTATGTTCCACCCGCAGACTATGAAGCGGGAGCAAAGAGAGCAGTTTATCCATTCGTTGAGCCATATCCACGTTATGTCGGTGCGGATATGGGTCCGACCTACAACGATCCGGACCTTCCGGCTACTGAGCCTCTGGGTTACATCGATCAGGTCGAGCACACATATGGCTACTTTGATGCAGTCTATGGTGTGATCAACGAGCACCAGCTTGCCATTGGCGAATGTACTTGTTCCGCAAAGGTCTATGCTCAGCCAAAGGCCGGAGAATGCATATTTGACGTAGCCGCTCTTTCCAGAGTTGCTATGGAGAGATGTACAACCGCAAGAGAAGCCGTTGAACTGATGGGCGCACTTGCCGTTGAGTACGGTTACTACGGTTGGGGAGAAACACTCACAGTAACAGACCCTAATGAAGCATGGGTCTTCGAAATCTGTGCAACGCCTGACAAGAAGAGCGCACTTTGGGCGGCAAAGAAGGTTCCAGATGGAGAAGTCTTCGTGGAATCAAACATGTTCAGGATAAGAGAACTCGATCCTGAAAGCCCTGACAATATGTTCTCACCGAATCTTATCGATGTTGCAACAGAAGCCGGCTGGTACGATCCCAGCACAGGTCCTATCGACTGGATGGCAACTGTAAGCACAGGCGAGTACTCCATGCCTTACTACAGTCTTAGAAGAACATGGAGAGTTCTCGACAGAGTCTCCCCATCTCTTGGACTTTCTCCCTGGGTAGAAGACAGTTTTACAAAAGACTACCCATTCTCTATCGTGCCTGACAAGAAACTGTCTGTGGCCGATGTTATCGACCTCTTCAGGGATCATTACCAGGGAACAGAGTTCGATTTGACTGAAGGACTTGCCGCAGGACCTTTTGGCAATCCCAATCGCTATGCAGGTTCAAGCAAACTAATAAAGGGGAGCTGGGAAAGAGCTCTTTCTATCTTCAGATGTGAATACGTATTTGTGTCTCAGGTCAGAGATTGGCTTCCGGATCCTGTCGGCGGCGTAGTATGGTGGGGCGCGGCTGCTCCTCACGAGACAATTCTAGTGCCCATGTACTGTGGAATAACGGACGTTCCATATGCTTATGACAGTGGTAGCCTTCAGGAATTCGACTACGATGTCGCATCATGGGCATTCAACTTCATGGGTAACTGGGCAGAGTTGAAGTGGAGCTACATGTACCCGGAGATTCAGGAACTGCAGAAGAAGATCGAAGGAAAGCTCTTTGCAGTACAGCCAGCTATCGAGGCAGCTGCTGCACAGCTTTATGAGACAGATCCAGAACTGTGTAAGGAATTCCTTACAGATTACGTTGCTGACGTGACTGACAGAGTGATGGCAGAAGTGTGGGATTTCAACGAATATCTTATTACGAAGTACAGAGACGGATACATAAACATTCCGAACGTTGGTTCGTCTGCTGGATACCCCGACTGGTGGCTTGATGCAGTAGGATACGACGAAGGCCATATTTTCGGCGAAGACGGCTACAAAGCTAAGTAATCGACTTACCCGCCCCCAAAGTGGGGCGGGTTTTGCTCTTTCTTGTATTTCAAACCTTGTAGACGATTCTTGATTCATATATAGTGTTGAAGATTTCGAATGAGGAGGTTACTAACATGAGAAGATTTTTGTTAGTTCTGATTGTAGTTTCTCTTGTCAGTGTTTTTGCGTTTGCCGAACCCGAGGTAAAACTCGGTTTGCCTGTCGTAATAACTTCTGCAGGTCAGAGCGCAGAGGTTGAAACAGTCAACTATGTTGCCGATGAAGTCGGCCTAAAGTATGATTACTGTGACGTTCTTTCCAAGGATGAACTTGCTGCTGGAGTTGGACTCGGTGGAGCCAAGTCAGCAATAGGAAAGCACGTTACGACGCTTTCTCCCGATCCTGAAGGTACTAAGTTCCAGTCTCTGTTACTCGTTCTTGGCGCCAGCCTTAAAGGCATGGGTGCTTCCGGTCTCTCTGTTGAAACTGAAGTTGACAGACTCAAGGACCTTATAGAATATGCGAAGGCAAACAAAATAAAGATTATTGCAGTTGCTATTGGAGGAGAGATTCAAAGAGGTCTTCCAGGAAGTCCGATCGAAGTTATTATCGACACCGTCGTTCCCCATGCTGACGTATTCATAGTTACAAAGGATTCAAATGGCGATGGGAAGTTCACGAAGGCGGCGCAAGCCAGAAACGTTCCGATAGTAGAGATCGATTCTGCATTTGATCTTCTCGATACTTTTACACAGGTATTTGGCTTGTAGTTTCTTGGTGGCCGGCGCAATAGTTTTATCTACCGCGCCGGCTCCAATTAAAGGGGGTAATCAGATTGTCAGCTGATGCAATATACATGCAAACGATCATAGCAGGAATAGTTATGGTTGGAGCCTATGCCGTCGGGAAGTTTCTGAAATTTTCAACCGAACTATGTATGTTTGTCGCAGTAATCGGTGGTGCCATTGCCGGGGGAGCGGGATTTGATACTTTCAGACATATTGCCGAAGGATCGGTAACCTACCTCGACATTGGACTAATTTTCGTGTTTGCAACGATATTTATGAACATCATCAAGGAATCGGGTGGAACGAATTACATAGTAAGAAAGATAATAGGTGCCTTCCACAACAAGAGAATACTGATGCTGATACTTCTCATGCTTGTGATTCTTGTTCCAGGAGCCCTAACAGGTGCCGGAAGCATCTCGGTCTTGGTTGTTGGAGGAACGGTTGCGGCCGCTCTCAACGCAATGGGACTTTCGAAGGTGAGAATCTCGGCGTTGATTTTCATTGTCGCGGGTTTGAGTGCCGCTGCTCCGCCAGTTAACATCTGGGCGATGATGACCTGTGCCGGAACGGCCATTCCTTACGTTGGATTTACGATGCCTCTTCTCATACCGGTCCTAATTCTTGGGCTTTTCACCGTGCTGTTTTTTGGGCGCGGGGCAGGAAATATCGACAAAGAAAAGGCTCTCAAAGAGATTCCCGATCCAAAAGGACTCTCCGGATGGAGTGTTGGAGTACCTTTCCTTGTCTTGATCTTCCTGCTTGGAGCTCCTAGAATCTGGCCATTTGATTTCCCGGTCCTCGGATTGCCTCTGGTATTTGCTATCTGTGCTTTGGTAGCATGGCTTATGAACTTCAAGAGAGTCAATATATTGAACGTCAGCAGAGAAACGGTCGCTCAGTTGACGCCGCTCATAGCGACTACCGCTGTCGTCGGTATGCTGATACAGGTGATGAGTTTTAACGGTGTCAAAGGCTTGATTTCCATGTGGATTGTGACTGCCCCTCTCGCGATCGTCTGGATTCTCCTTCCTTTCATAATACCAATATCGGAAGGTCTCCTGACGTATGGTGGTGCTATGGTAATTGGCATACCTCTTATATGGATGTTGAACTCGAACGGGATCAACCCGGTAATCGTTTTGGCAGGACTGAGTTTACTGTGGCCTCTTGGGGATGGATTGCCCCCGACTGCGCTTATTGGGCGCTTGACGGTTAGCACAGTAGGTTACAAAGGCTCATATGGCTCATTCTTGAAAGAATGCGTGGTGCCCTGGATAGCCATAACTGTCGTTGCAATGATACTGGTTATCTTTGCAAATAAATTCAACTTCCTGATGATGGTAGGTTGAGGAGGAGGTGTCGTCATGACTTTGATAATGTTTCTGTATTATGTGATGACAGCCTATGTGGTAGGCATGCTTATCTGGAACTTCATAAAGACGAAGGATATAAACAGCGAAATCTTATATGCACTGGCTCTCTTGCCCCTCATTCTCAGATTGCTTAGAATGAGGTAGGAGGGATATTATGATGAGAAAACTATTGATACTGGTTGTTCTGGCACTTATTGTCTTGGCGGGCGGAATTCCTTTGTACATACAGAGGAGTTACAAGGAAGAAGTAGTCGCCGGGCCGAGCGTGACAGACGTGTTCAAGCTAAGCAAGTATTTCGACGGAATCAAAGGAACCATTGCCGATACCGACGTCTTTGAGCTTAAAGGAGCAGAAGAGGGTGGAAAGACGCTGATAATCGCGGGGACCCATGCAAATGAACCCTCTGCTGCCTTACTCGCCTATTTCTTCATAGAGAATCTGGAAGTCGAAAAGGGAACAATTTACGTAATCCCCCATTTCAACCGAAGCGGTTCTCTGGGGCCGCAGCCCGGTGGCGGTTTCCCACTCTATTACTTCGTGGATACTCCCTGGGGCGAAAAGAAATTCAGAATGGGCGATCGAGGCTTCCAGGCACTCGACCAGTGGCCCGATCCAGATGTATATGTTCACTATCCAGACGGCCAGTTGTTGTCCTATATCGATGCAAGAAACACAAACAGATCTTGGCCGGGAAGACCCGATGGCTACCTTGCGGAAAAGGTTTCCTTTGCAGCAATGGAGATGATCCGTAATGAAGGAATTGACGTGGTTATCGATCTTCATGAGGCAGAGGCAATGTATCCAGTAACAAACTGTATAGTTGCTCCCGAGAAGTCAATGCCCTACGCGATAGGAGCTGCGTTCTATGTAAAGGGAAGGGAGAAATTCGAAAACCATGTGGAATCTTCACCGGCTGGTTACAGGGGTCTTTCTCATAGAGAGATCGGAGATTGGTCAGACGCATACCCCTTCTTACTGGAATCTCCTGGTGTGCACTTAGATCAGATTACGGCAGCGAAAACTCCTGAGCTGATCATAGACGGAATAGACCCGTTTGTACTGAAGGCCGGCGAAAAGGGACTGCTTTTCGTTCCATATGACGAAAACGGATTCTCTATGGACAGAAGAGTTGGGCAGCATTCTTCTGTCATACAGGAGATTTTGTCTCAGTGGACGAAGAAGAATCCAGATCGCGGCTTCAAAGTCTCGGCTCCGAAACATGCGGACATTGTTGAAAATGGTCTCGGGTTTTATTTCAAAGATCCTTCTGAGGCGGATGAAGATAAGGTCTTTCTCCAGTAGGGTTTTGTCTAGGCTGAATGAGTGCATGCGTTATCGAGGACGCATGCACTTTTTTAGTTTTCGTCACGGTTCCGTTATTAATCTTCTTGAATAATCCGCCCCAGCTGCAGCAGATCGTCGACTATATAGTCGACGTCTATCGAAGGTTTCGACCCATCTTGCGAAAAGAAGCAGGTTTTTGTTCCCGCATCCCTTGCGGCCATCACATCGAGATCTCTGTCGCCAATGGAGAGGGTTGATTCCGGTTTTAATCTGTGTCTTCTAATCGTGCTTATGAAAGCTTCTGGATCGGGCTTTCTTTTGAATCCGCTTTCTTTTGTGACAATTTCACTGAACAAGGAGGTCATCTCGAAGTAATCTAGCAGTTTGAAGGCTGTCCTTCTAGCTCGATGAGTAATTATTAGATTCACTCCACCATCTCTCTTAATTCTCGAGCATACCTCACGGGCACCACTGAATGGAGGCTGTTCGACTGGATCCAATTCTTCCTCCATTCTTTGGAAGTCTTTGTAGAAAGCGTAATCAACTCCACGATCTAGATAAAAATCTACGGCCTTTCCCAGCGTTTCTTTCATCAGCGAGAGTATCTCATCTTCAGAAGCACCGTATCCGTGAATTGCCAGAGACTGCTTGAATAGTCTTACCATGGCGGGATAGGTGTTAAATAACGACCCGTCGAAATCCCATATTAGATTTTCAATCATCGCCTTCACAGCCGCTGAATCTGTTGCAAACCTGGAGGACAGAAGGAACCTGGCTTAAAGAGGTTAAGACGAAGTCCGCGCTGGTCTTTACGAAATCCTTATCTGGATTGAAAAGGCACGTCGCTATTCCCGCTCTCTTTCCAGCCTCTATATCGATCTCTCTGTCACCTATCGTCAAGACTCTCTCTCTCTCAAGGCCGTATTTGTCAATTATGTACATTATTGCTTGAGGATCAGGCTTTCTCGCAAAGCCGCTATCCGCAGATACGATTTCGGAGAAGAGATCGAGCATATTGTAGTAATTGAGAAGTTTGGTCATGGAGTAGTTGCTTCTATGACTGAAAAGGAAATTGCTGCCGCCGTTCCTGTTGATCTTCACACAAATCTCCTTTGCGTTATCAAATGGCGGCTGTCTCTCGGGTTGCAGAAGATTCTCTATGCGGTAGAAATCCTCAAGGAAGCCATTTTTCAGCTTGTATTTATTCACAAAATAGCTTGCAGCTTTCGACGTCGACTCCTTGAGCTTTTCAAGGATTTCATCTATTGAGGCTTCGACATCATACTTCTCGAGAACTTCCTGAAATACCTTTGCTGCAGCTGGATAAGTATTGAAAAGTGTACCTCCGAAATCCCAAATCACGTAATCATACATAGTACTTCCCCTTTCTTGGATCTAAATCAATAATAAACGCTTTTGGGGATTTCGTCCTGTCGAGTATCTTAAGAATCATGAGTTTCTTCAAGATATCTTACCCTCGATGCAGCGATTATTTCCAACGTTTCTTCTCTTCTTACCCAGCCCTCGATACCCGTTTTCTTCTTTTCGAGATCCTTGTATACGGAGAAGAAATGCTCTATCTCTTTCAGCAGATGAGGCGGAACATCATCGAGAGTCTCAATGTAATTCCAGACCGGATCATGAATCGGAACACAAAGGACCTTTTCATCGGGTCCCTTCTCGTCCCACATCTTGAATGCGCCTATGGGCTTCGCTTCTATTAGACAGCCAGGAAAGGTTGGCTCCCACAGCAAAACCATCGCATCGAGCGGGTCCTCATCCTCGGCAAGCGTATTGAGGATGAAGCCATAATCCATTGGATAATGGACCGCAGAAAACAGCGTCCTGTCGAATCTTATTCTTTGAAACTTCTTGTCGTATTCGTACTTGTTCCTGCTCCCTTTCGGAATCTCTATCATTATGTCCAGTACTATTTCTTCCTGCAAAGCTGTCACCTCCACAACAATTATGCCAGAAAGACCACAGCCTCTGATTATCATAAAAGAAGAACCCCATAAGGGGTTCTTCTAAACCGATTTCAAAACAGTCTTACCTATTGTTAAACAAGAATACCCAGGCAGCAGCGTCTTCGCCGTTGATCTTCCCGTCCTTGGGGAAGGAAATGTCGCAAGCGGTTATGTCGTCTGCTTCCGTAGAACCGATCTTTTCAACTAGATATTCGAAATCCTTCGTATCAACAACGCCATCGCTATTGACGTCAAGATCGTCACCTTCGTGATGAGCGAGATCATCGAATATTGGCAGGTACATCTCTCTTTTTTCAATTTCCCAGAAGCCCAGCTGCCCACTTTCATATTGTTCTTCACTGATAGCCGGAATCACGAAGTAACCACCGTCTCCCCAGTCGTAGGCCCAGGAGTTCTTTATTATCCAGAACGTGGTGGTTGTGAAAACCGGCGAGGCCGCCTGTGTTGGATCGACATATGTATAGCTTTCAATCTCTTCTTCCAGAATAGGAGTTGCATCTGGATTTGTCTTGCCAGCTAGAATAACATCGTCGAGATCTGTGGCACTTGCCCATCCAACTAGAGTAACTGCATGTCCGCCCGTACTATAATCTCCTTCTACTGGAGAATATATTCCCTTTGAATAGTAGTTGAAACTGTAGGGAACTGAGAAAGAGACAGCAAGAGATCCGTAATCTGAAAGCGCTGTCTTGATCATGTTTAAGTAGTCTTCATAGCTGTACCCCAGCTCAGCTGCCGATGTGGACGGAGGGATCATAACCGTTCGTGACGACTTCAAGAGCGGAGCATTGTATGCCGATGGAGGCAGAGGGACTTCCTCCCTGGGGTCCAAATAGACTTCAGAATACGGGGCATACTCTTCTTCCATCATTCCGTACCTAATTAGGTTGTACATTGCAAAATAACTGTTACCGCCCTCAAGGCTGTTCTTATCCTGAACATAACTGTCAGGGGAAAAACTGTAGAT
>NZ_JFHJ01000110.1:0-3321 GCF_003666285.1 Mesotoga sp. HF07.pep.5.2.highcov
CTCGTATTCTCCACCCTCATACGACACCCGGAGATAATCATTCTCGACAACATTTTAGACCACCTAGATGACGACGCCTGTACTGAAGTGAAAAACGTTCTTTTGGATACAAGGAACGGTGTGACAATGATAATCTCTTCAAGGTTTGTTTTGAGGCTTCTAGACATTTCCGATTTGTTGATTGTTCTTAAAAATGGTAAAATTTCATATGTCGGAAGTCCCGAAGTTTTCGTTTTGAACAACCGATAATTTCTCCCCATCGGAGGTGAACCGTGGACGTTCTTACCGTTACGCTTAATCCTGCACTGGACAGGGAGATCATTGTTGAAAATTTCAAGATTAACGAGTTCCACAGGGTGAAGAATCCCAGCTACTCGGTAATGGACCCAGGCGGTAAGGGCATAAACGTATCGGTTATTCTCTCCGGTCTCGGAGTCCGGAACGTTGCCATGGGATTTCTGGGTGGATACATAGGAAAAGTCGTTGAAGAGAGACTGCGTTTGATCAGTGATCTGATCACAACCGCCTTTGTCCATGTAGAAGAAGAGACCAGGGAAAACATAGCAATCGTCGATCCGCTTGGCGAGACTATAACAGAGATTAACTCATCCGGACCTCTGATCAAGTCTGATGATTTGAGGATGTTCATTCGAAGATTCGAGGTCGCTCTTTCAAGGGCGAAGCATGTAGTCGTCTCGGGCAGTATTCCGAGAGGCGTAGACAACGACATCTGTAAGACTCTGTGCAAGAAAGTCGCTGACTCGGGCAAGATTTCCTTTGCAGAAGGAATCGGGCCGGCATTCGAAATAGCTGTGGAGGCTGGAGTTATCACCGTTGCCAGACCTGATTTGAGAAGCAGGAAACTGTTATTCGGCGAGACCATGGTAGAACTCGAAGATTACGTCAGGACCGCGAAGAAGATTATTGAAAGCGGTTCCCGATTGGCGATACTTTCTTATGCTATTGAAGGCGACGTCATAGCCACGAGAGACGGAATATGGTTGTTCAAAACCAAGGGCCACATAGACAGGTCTCACCTTTTGGGAACCGGAGATGCCTTCATGGCAGGAGTAGTACATTCCATGATAGAAAACGAGAACGATTGCTTTCTGGCGGCGAAGAGGGGAATGGCTGCCGCCGTTGCGGAAGCCGAATATATAGGTAAGGAACTTATCTCACTTGAGGATATCGAGCGACATCTTGATTCCTTCGATATCCGAAAGCTGGAGTGATCTCTATGAAAGTAAAAGAAGCTATGATAAGAGACGTATCGGCAATCTTCGAAGATGAGACGATCGAGGATTTCATTGTATTCTGCTTGAGACAGAATAAATCAGGATTACCGGTGGTAGATGAGGAGTTCAAGGTTGTGGGATTCTTGAGCGAAAGCGACGTTATCAAAAGCGCTCTCCCAAGTTACTTCAGCCTTCTTCAATCGGCATCGTTCATTCCCGATACTCACCAGTTCGTTATCCGGCTCGGCAAGATAAAGGATGATCACGTTTCTCAACACATGGTCAAACCTCCTGTTCTTATAAAGCCCGACGATACGGTTATATACGCAGCCGACCTTCTGATCAAGAACGGGCTTAAAATCATGCCCGTCGTAGACGATGAAGGAAAGCTAGTGGGAATAGTAAACAGGATTTATCTTATACACGTAGCGACTCAAGGCAAGATCAATAGATGAAGCAAAAGGTTTCAATCTATACGTTTGGCTGCAAAATGAACCAATACGAATCCCAGGCAATGGCCGAGATGCTGCACGATTACCAAGTGGGCTTTTCACAGGACAAGGCAGATCTCTTCATTGTGAATTCGTGTACAGTAACCTCCGAAGCAGAACGAAAACTCAGGCAGCTTTTCAGGAGGTTGAAGGGACTTAATCCCAACTCAAAAATCATAATAACCGGTTGCTACTCACAGCTTTCTCCTAATGAGTTAAGAGAACTTGGAGCTGATGAAGTAATCGGAGTCAGAGAAAAAAAGGCAATACACAAGTATGTATCTCGTCAGCTTAATCGCCCCGACGGAGTTGCACCAAGTGAATTTCTAACCGTCACTTCAAGCATTGAAGGAAGAACGAGGGCCTTCCTAGGGATTGAGGACGGCTGCCTGAATTGCTGCTCTTATTGTAGAGTGAGGCTCGCAAGGGGAAGCAAGATTATTAGTAAACCAATAGATCTGGTGAAGAGGGAGTTTGAAGGATTGGTTTCCAGAGGTTACAGAGAGATCGTTTTGACCGGAATCAATATTGGGTACTATGGCTTCGATCTCGATTCCTCGCTGGTGAAACTGCTCATCGAGCTCGATAAGCTCGAAGGAGAATGGAGAATCCGGCTAGGTTCCCTGGACCCGGATAGAGTGGACGGTGAGCTCCTTCATTTAATCACTACTTCTCGGAGGATGGCGAGACACCTGCATCTCTCTCTTCAAAGCGGTTCAGATAGAATACTAAGAGCGATGAGACGGAAGTACACTGTAGATGAGTACCTAAGAGCAGTAGATAGGGCCAGATCGGTCGATACAAGATTCGCATTCACCACAGATCTTATAGCTGGATTCCCAGGTGAGAATGACTCAGACCATAAAGAGAGTCTGAAAGTCGTTGAACAGGTTGAATTCTTGAAGGTGCACGTCTTCCGTTTTTCGAGGAGACCGGGAACGGAAGCAGCGGAGATGAAGGATCAGATAGATTCAGGCACGAAGAAAGCTAGATCGCACGAGCTAATCGAGGCTGGAAAGAGATCAAGGAAAAAGTATCTCGAGAGACAAATCGGGAGAAAGGCAAGTGTTTTGATCCAAAAGACAGGCCATACAGAAAGCAGCGGATTCGATGAGTTCTATGCGCCTCATGCAATTGAAGGGGCACACGAAGGCTTTGTGAATACAACGATAATTTCTATTGAGAGTCAAAGGGAGGGTTCCGATGCTGAACTATATTGCCGATCAGTGGTGCGATGAACAGTCTTCGCTCGTAAGTGTTCTCTATCCGGGCGTAATGAACAGCGAGTCGGTCTATGAAGTAGTTCGAACGTACAACGGATTGCCTTTTGCATTCAGAAAGCATTTTGAGAGACTTAAGCAGTCGGCTGCTCTGATGGGGCTGGAAGTTCCATTTAGCTGCAACGAACTCAACTCAATAATCATGGAGGGGCTGGAAAAAAACAAGGGATTTCAGACCCATGATTTCAGAATTCGAATCTCCCTTATCAGTGATGGAGCACGAAGTATACCAGCGATTATTTTCAGTGACCTTCCTTCACCATCTAAAGACATCTACGAACTGGGCGTAAAGATCTCAATCTCACCTTTTTTGAA
>NZ_JFHJ01000027.1:0-1233 GCF_003666285.1 Mesotoga sp. HF07.pep.5.2.highcov
ATGTTTAAAGTGGCAAACTTCTATCACATGCAAGTCCAGAATGCACTTAAGAAACTTGTTTCGCTCGTCGAGCCAATAATGATATTATTTATTGGGGGATTTATTGGTTTCCTGGCAATAACGATTTATGGTGCTGTATTTGCAATGGAGCAAAGCATTGGATGAGTTTTACCGAACTATTGTGCTGTCTGGTCGTGGTCTCTCTGTGTATCAGCGGCGTGGTACTTGTGTCATCTGACATCATAGCTAGTCTGAAAATTGTTTTAAGCAAAACTGCTTTTGATTCGTTTATTGAAAGCCAGCGTCTCGAAGCAGTTGTTCGTTCGAGGCCCGTTGATGTGTTCTATGATTTCAGATCAAGAAGAGTATCATCACAACTGGGATGGTATTTGAAGACTGTCACTGGGAGAACCCTGAAAACTTCAGGATTCGTTTTAATGGTGATGGCTCTATAGCTATACTTAGCGGGTCGACAACATTGAACTTTGCTGATGGCAGTGTTTTGACAATCCAGCCGGTCACGGGGAAAGTCAGTTATTGAGACTTGGGGGTAAATTATGTTTCAAAGTATGATTACTGCCGTTAATTCAGACGAGGGTTATACGGAAATCGTCAGGGCTGTCGTTGAAGGTCGTTATTTAAAGCCCGTTTTTTCTGTACTTAAGGTGGGTTCGGATTCGCTTGAAGAAGCATCACGAGTATTCTCGGAAAACAATTCTCTTCCTGCCGACGAGATTTTTGTGACTGCCTTCCACCCAAAAGATGTTGTTTTTCAGCATCTCGAAGTTCCACGGGTCAAATCAGTAAAGAATCTGGTAAGTGTAGCTAGCTTCAAGGCAGCATCTCAGTTTTCTCTACCGCCCGACGAAGTCAATGTTGCCTGCTTGAACTCATTGTCTTCACTTCGAACGGGTCTTGTCCCGGCCTTCATTATCACTAAGAAGAGAGCTCTGTACGAATTCATTGGAGAACTGACGGGAAAGAACTTCCCTGAACCTAACATAGTTGATGTGAAACCCTTTTCGATTTTCAAGATTGCTCAGACCAGCGTCTTTGAAGGGAATAATATCGTTTTTATCGTTGATAAGAGCTACTCGCTTCTATTGACACTAAGAGGAGAGGAAGTTGTAGGCTTGAACTACATCAGTGACGGGTTTGATGAAGTGGCGAGCGACTTCAAAGAAGATAACTCTCTATCTCCAAACACTAATATGCAACGAGAGTTTCTTATAG
>NZ_JFHJ01000707.1:0-938 GCF_003666285.1 Mesotoga sp. HF07.pep.5.2.highcov
GATTTTTATGACTCAACAAATCAATCATTTGTGTTAATATTTCTTCATGCTATGAAAAAGGGGGGAAAGTAAATGGAATCCGTTTACAAAAAGCTTCGTATATACAACTTGATAATGGGTTTTCTCCACCTTGTTCAGGGAATCATAATGCTGATAGTAAGCAACGATTCTTCTTTGACGATTACGAGAAACTACCTGGAGTTTGACCGGGAGATAATGCGACTGGTTCCAGCAACCGAGAACTTCATGGATCTGAAGATGGGTCCTTTCATCGCGAGTTTCCTCTTCATGTCCGCCATAGCGCATTTCATAGTCTCAACCTTTGGCTTTGGGTGGTACGCAAGAAATCTTCAGAAAGGAATTAATTACGCCAGATGGTACGAGTATTCCATCAGCTCTTCGGTGATGATTGTTGCCATCGCTATGTTCTCGGGTATGCTTGACATAGTTAGCCTCATGCTGCTCTTCACTGTCAATGCCCTAATGAACCTCTTCGGGCTTATGATGGAACTTCACAATCAGACAACCGAAAGGACAAACTGGACGGCCTTTATCTTCGGCTGTATTGCCGGGGCGGTCACATGGATAGCTGTCTTCGTATACTTTTTTACATCTCTTGGAAAGGCTAATGTTGAATTCCCGTCTTTTGTTTATGCAATTCTCATTACTTTCCTAGTTTTCTTCAACAGCTTTGCGATAAACATGTTTCTTCAGTACAAGAAGATCGGTCCCTGGAAGAACTACCTCTTCGGCGAAAGTATGTATGTTCTTCTCAGCCTTGTTGCCAAGAGTGTCCTTGCGTGGCAGGTTTTTGCCGGAACGCTCAGGCCAGTTTGATAAAAGTTTTTAAGGAGTATCGTGAGACCCCGAAAGGGGTCTCTTTGTTAAGATAATTCCAGGAGGATATAGATGCCAAATCTCTACTTCTATGCCGGTTC
>NZ_JFHJ01000610.1:0-1591 GCF_003666285.1 Mesotoga sp. HF07.pep.5.2.highcov
AACCCGGGAAATTTCACATTGTCTGGAGGATTTTTCAAAAGCCTTCGAATTTTGGAAGGCAGAAGACTGCTGATTTTTGCTCCGAACCAGTAAAAAACTAAATCAGTCCTCTTCTCAGCTATTTCGCAGAAATCTATTACTCCTTTCCTTTCGAAAGGGAGTCCAACTGAGACAATCAGGGGCTTTCGAATGTTGTTTTCCAAAAGGAATTTCTCGGCCAGTACTTTGTTTTTTGAAAATCTTGTATTGTCGACGCCATTTGAAACGGCTTTGATTGGGAGATCGATTCCATAGCTCTTTATGAGATTTTTGGCATATTCCGTAGGTGAAATAAGAAAATCTGCTGATGAATAGAGCTTTATCAATCTTTTTTTCAGCCAGGGTGCGATCGCGTTTGACAGAGTGAACGAGTTTCTAAAGTCCTCATAGGTTGTGTGTGTATGATAGATAACGGGAATGTTGGACTTCTTCGCTTTCTTAAGAATCCTCTCCGCTCCGGGCCCCACCGTGTTTATGTGGACAACGTCAAAACGGTCTTCCTCATTTGTTGTATACTCCACACCGACTTTCTCAAGAGCCGACATTTGGTGCTTCAATGCGATTCCCACGCCTGACTTACTGAAGAGCTTCTTTCCTTCGGAATACAAAAGGACTCTCATTTTTACCTCCAGGACAGTTGTTAGTAGATCTTCGCAGTCGATTTCGACTAGAAAATGCCCGCTGAAATCTATAACAAGAAAGGATTGTCTACAAAAACGTCAAAAAGAAAATCTTACTTCTTTCCTTATGTTAGAAAACAGTTCAGACATGAGTGGCCTTCTCACTCTCTTCAACGACTATTCTACCCTATCTAAGAATATTTATCACTTGAACTGCCTCCTATCAATGTTTGACACACTAATCAGAGTATCCAGGGAAACTAAGTCCCCTCCTTTGTTTTTCTTCAGGCTCAGTTAAGGGAAACTGAAAGAGCTTACAAGAGTCTAAATACTGGAAAATAACAATTAAGTGTTCAGTCATTTTGAGGAAATTGACTATCGTGGTCAATCAAATTATACTGAGTGAAGGAACACAAAAGCGAGTTGCCAAGATAACTGAGTTTTCTCAACTAAATGATTGATTTTTCATATGGGGGAGTCACAATGAAATTCTTCATTACCGGAGAAAGGAATGTCGGAAAGAGTTATCTTGTGGAAAGAATAAAACCGGTCGTTAAGTATAGAGGCTTCGAAACACGTTTTGATAATGATCTGGAAAATTTATACATGAATTTCTACGAAGGGGACTCACTTCTTATAGGAACAAGGGAAAGAGGACGACTAAGAATTGTAGAAGAAGGGTTTTTATTTGCCACAAAGCTTCTGGGCTCGCTTGACATACCCAACGACAATCTCTTGATAATGGACGAAATTGGCTTTCTTGAAGAAGATTCTCCGGAGTTTCAGCAAGCGGTTGTCTCTTCTTTAAGACGTGCAAAGCATTGTCTTTGCATTTTAAGAATGGGTAACTTCTCATTTATTGACCACTTGAAGCGATCGATGGGAATCGGTAACATTGAGCTAACTGCGGCAAACCGCGAGGACGTCTTCGG
>NZ_JFHJ01000141.1:0-1006 GCF_003666285.1 Mesotoga sp. HF07.pep.5.2.highcov
CTGATCTTTGGTGAGGTACCGGATTCAATCGAAATCGAGGAAAACGGCCTGAAGTATCTTGTAGATGTCAAGAATAGCCAGAAGACTGGTTTTTTCTATGATCAGAGAGACTCGAGAACGTTCTGCAGGAAAATAACGGAAGAACTGTCTCTAAAGAAAGGCCTCGACCTGTTTTCCTTCACAGGAGGTTTTGGTCTAAATATGGCGTGTTCTGGAGCGATGCAATCTGTGTGGACAAATCGGGAGACGACCTAGAGCAGGGAAGAATGAACTCGGTAGTGAACAAGCTGGATAATAAGCTGCAGTTCGTTCAGAGCGATGTTCTTGACTTCCTTGCTGGATTTGAAAAGAAGGATTATTTTGATATAGTAGTAGTGGACCCGCCATCCTTTGTTAAGCACAGAAAAGAGCTTCCGCATGGAATTTCACTTTTCAAAAGACTTGTAGAGGGCACTCTGCCACTGGTGAAGGATGGGGGGGTGTTGGGGCTGTGCACATGCGCCTATAATATTGGCATCGATCATTTGGTAGAGTCTGTAAGAAGATCGACGGAACGCACTGGTATTACGTTTTCTCATCTGACGATCACGCTGCAATCGCCTGATCATCCTTGGCTTGTAGAGGTTCCTGAGAGTCTTTATTTGAAGTGTCTGTGGGGTTTGGTGGAGAAGGAGTGAATTTTCTTGCCCGGCTTCTGGACTCACATCATGTACGGAAAAGATGTTCTGGAAGAGATAGGACTCGATCTTGAAGCCGACAAAAGAGAGGAGTTCAATCTTGGATGCCTCTTTACGGATCCCGGACTATATTGCTCCAAAGACGATCCGGAGTTTTCGCTCTGGAGGTTTTCTCATACTATCAGGTGCGACGAATTTGCAATCGCACTTTGCGAGCGAGCTGGGGGTATCTCGCGCTTTTACACGCTTGGAGTAATTTGCCATTACTTTCTAGATGCCACCGTGAACCACTATATCGTAGCACGAGCGGGAAACGGCTACAAATATCG
>NZ_JFHJ01000232.1:0-768 GCF_003666285.1 Mesotoga sp. HF07.pep.5.2.highcov
TTTGTTTTTGTGGCGATTTTGACCGTTTTGCAGTTCAGATTTGCTGAGCGCAAGGTCTTCTATGGATGATGGTGGGGTGGACTAGATGAAGCAAAGAAAGTCTTCAGTATTCCTGAGCTACCTAATATTGACAGTAGCAATAGTAGCAATAATGTTTCCAATATACTATGCGTTCACCATGAGCACTTTCAATGATAAGGAAGCCTACTCGTTCCCCCCGAAGTTTCTTCCCAGCGTTCATGCTTTCGATAACTATGTTAAAGCGTGGAAAACAGTCAACATGGGGAGGTTAATATTTAACAGCGCCTTTATTGCAGTCACTGTGGCGCTTGCCAAGATCTTTCTTTCTATGCTTGCAGCTTTCGCTTTCACGTATTTCGGCAACTTCAGGGGCAAGTTCTTTTTCTTCGCAGTCATACTCATAACACACATGCTGCCGCTACCAATCAGAATCGTGCCTACTTATGAGCTTATGAGGACATTTGGCTGGGTTGACACTTATTGGGCTTTAACAATCCCCTTCTTTGCAAGTGCGACAGGAACGCTTCTTTTCAGGCAGCTGTTCATGACGGTTCCTTCTTCTCTTTCCGACGCAGCCAGAATTGACGGGGCGGGACCAATGAGATTCTTGTTCAGCGTATTGATTCCACTATCGAAGACGAACGTCGGAGCACTTTTTCTCATTGAGTTCACCTATATGTGGAATGAATACTTATGGCCGATGATCGTTACCAACAGCAATAATATGCGTGTAGTTCAGATAGGAAT
>NZ_JFHJ01000365.1:0-1154 GCF_003666285.1 Mesotoga sp. HF07.pep.5.2.highcov
TCGAAGTCTTCCGGCCAACTCTCAGAAAGCAGCCTCTGAAACGTCTCATCCGAAAGACCACCCAGCGAAACCAGCCTTCCAATTAACGAGATCTCCCTTTCATACTGACGACTTCTCTGTTCCTGCAATGCAGACCATATGAGCAGCACGGCGATAATGACGACCGCGAGAGAGATCACAATGCCGGCAACTGAGGCCAGTCTATTGGCTTTTTCTCTGAAGAGGAATCTTAACATCTACTTCCCTCCATTCCACCTGTAACCCAGGCCTCTCAGCGTTTCAATAAGCTTCGGCTTTGAGGGATCTTCCTCCACCTTCTCTCTGAGCTTTCGGATATGAACAGAGAGGGTGTTGTCATCAATGAATTCACCGTCTACATCCCATACCTTCTGAAGGAGCCGATCCCTTCCGAGGACAATACCTTCGTTCTCCATAAGAGTTCTGAGTATTTTGAACTCCGTTGGAGTGAGTATGATCTCTTTCCCGGATCTGTAAGCCCTCAGCTTAGAGGTGTTCAGTTCTAAGGGGCCTGACTTTAGCGAACCACCTTCCTCAACGGAACGCTTCTGGATTCTCCGTGCATTGGCTTTGATTCGCGATATGAGCTCCCTTAGTCTGAATGGTTTCGTTACGTAATCGTCCGCCCCGCTCTCGAGACCCATTACGATATTCACTTCCTCGTCCCTTGCAGTAAGGAAGATTATTGGCATCCCTGATCTTTCGCGTATCTTCTTGCAGAGTTCAAATCCGTTTCCGTCGGGGAGCATTACATCTAGGAGCGCCAGATCAAAGTCTCCGCTCTCTAGCATTTCGAGAGCATACGACACACTCCCGGCTAAGGTCGTTGCCCACCCCTCCTGCGTGAGCGCATAGCTTATGCCGTTCGCAAGGTTTTCGTCGTCTTCAACTAGCAGAATCCTGAGCAATCGTATCACTTCCGAATGGCCATGACCGGTCCTTGTAGATCCGGCGTTTCTATTATATATGGAATGTAAATGTATAGAAAAGCGCTGAAAAACATCGGCGGGCGCAATGCCGACTCCATTGAGAAGTGATGCTGGGAAGAGCATCCCCGGAAGTGATGCGCCGAAAGATCCCGGCGGAAGTGATGCCCGGAGGATCATCCGGGGAAGTGAGGCTGCTTCGCAGGAGGG
>NZ_JFHJ01000469.1:0-604 GCF_003666285.1 Mesotoga sp. HF07.pep.5.2.highcov
GTAAGAGAAAAGGAAGTCAGACAGATAGTAACCGCGGCAGCAGATGGAGCAATTGCCATCTATCATGCCGCTAGACACTACTTCAGTGAATGATCAGTAAAGAATAGAACAAATATAGAGGGAGAAGAGCGTTTTCCGACGCTCTTCTCTTTATTTGATCTTTGCTTCAGGAACCGGAAGTATTTCGATCGTGCCCTTCTCCATGTCGATTTCAACCCACTGGCCAACCGGAAGAACGACTTTCGGGAAGTCCCCATGATAACTCGGTAGACCAATCCAAACAGGTATTTCCTTTCCCAGGAAATAGTCGTGGATCATTCGTTTTATATCATCGAGGTCTCCATTTTTTATTTCTGTGAATCCAGCGAATACCACACCTCTTAAAGATGAAAATTCGTCAAGATGTGCAATATTCCAGATCATTCTTTCCAGCGACTCTTTGGTCTCGCTCACATCTTCAAGAACGAGAATTGCATCTTTTAGTGAACCCAAATACTCTGTCCCCTGAAGAGCCTGGAATAGAGAAAGATTGGCCGGGATCAACCTGCCAGTCATCTTCCCGGCGATCACAGGAATTGACTGGTAGTTGAAGCAGATCGTTTTT
>NZ_JFHJ01000634.1:0-616 GCF_003666285.1 Mesotoga sp. HF07.pep.5.2.highcov
TTCGTAAAAGATCTCGCCTTTAATACCCAGCTCCGTAAACTGAATCCACGCAGTTGCAAGAGTTGCGTGACCGCACATTTTGACTTCCGTTTTTGGCGTAAACCATTTCAAATTGAAAGTATTACTCGGTTCTTCAGGCCAAACAAATGCAGTCTCTGACAGATTCATTTCCGATGAGATTTTCAGGCAAAGATTTTCATCTATTTGCCCTTCCAAAATACATACTCCGGCGGGATTACCTGAAAAAGGGACAGCAGTGAATGAATCAACCTGATAGATTTTATGCATTAGACCACTCCTCTTTACCTATGTCGAAAACCGAATGTTCTTCAGAGCAAATTTTACACTTTTCGCCTTTACTCCTCAAATGCTTTTATGTTCAGGAGTAAGTAGGAACTAAAAATGCTAAGAGATCAAGTATTCTGTATTTTGCAACTTCTTGGCACACCGAAACTCGCAACCGATCTTCTCGGACAGTGATGAATCGATAACGACCTTCCTTCCTCTCTCTCGCAGGCTAAGCATACGTCTACGCTCTTCACAGAGTAGTCTCAAAGGAATATTGATTGATGAACTTCGAAAAGGAACAAGGGCGGCACTTTCGCCGCAATGAGCA
>NZ_JFHJ01000715.1:0-679 GCF_003666285.1 Mesotoga sp. HF07.pep.5.2.highcov
ATGACTGAAATCCGAATCAGTCAGCAGATCTGAATCTCTTGGCCTTCTCTGAAGCTCTTGTAAGCAGCATCAACGACTTTGAGAGCCTCAAGTCCATCTTCTCCTCTTGTGAAAGGATCCTTCCCTGACCTAAGAACCTCTACAAAATCCTCAATCAAAAGGCAATCAAAGTTGTCACCATAAGCTTCCCATCGACTACCCTTTTCGTTGGAATAGACCTCAATCTTTGAGTTGAAGACATCCAGGAAGAGCGTTCCCTCAGTTCCGACTATGTGAAGAGTTACGTCTCCCCAGTAAGGATGGGTCTTTGGTCTCGACCAGCTGCAGTCGAGTGTCATGTACTGGCCAGTCGAAAGTCTGAACATCTCCAGTCCACAGTCTTCGACCGGTATGTCATGTATAAGGGTACCGTAAGTTGCGTAAACCTGTGTGAATTCGCAGTCAAGAAGCCATCTCACTATATCCACCACGTGCACGGTGTGATCCATAACGGCACCGCCACCGCCCAGCACCGGGTCTATGAACCAGCCGCCCGGCATTCTCCCGTGGTTTGTTCCCACCAGACTCACCACTTCGCCCAGCAGACCGCCCGCGATGATCTCTCTGGCCTTTCTCACGGAGGCACTGTACCTGACCGGGAAGGCTATTTGAAGCTTCACATTGTTCTCGCGGCAAATCT
>NZ_JFHJ01000475.1:0-589 GCF_003666285.1 Mesotoga sp. HF07.pep.5.2.highcov
TACATAAACAGGGCGCTGAGCACGTACAGTCCGAGAAGAATAAACATTGTTCTGGCGATCGACTCAAAGTTTATTCCTTCGCCGGTCCCGGTGATTTTGGCCATGATTCCCTCGAATACTTCAGTCGTCACCGTCCCGAGTATCTTCGGCCCCATTATGGAGAAGAGAGCACCGGCCGCTGCAAAACAGAGCACTACGATTATCAAAACCTGGTACTTTCTAAGATATTGAACGAGTTTCTTCAGTGTCCCTCGAAGATCTTTGGCCTTCTCTCCTCCTCGCATCATGCCGGGCCCCACTGGACCGCCCTGACGACCTAGATGGCCTCTTCCGTGTTCTCTACTATCCTTGCTCATGCTAGTTCCGCCTCTGAAAGCTGTGATTGCGCAATTTCTCTGTAAATCTGACAGCTTTTCATCAGTTCGTGGTGTTTGCCGATTCCAACAAGGTTGCCCTCGTCAAGAACGAGTATCTGGTCGGCGTTCTTTATCGTTGCAATTCTCTGGCCAACAATTATCATCGTGCTGTCCCCCGTTTCCCTTTTGAGCTTTCTCCTCAGCGCTGCGTCAGTCTTGAAGTCGAGGGCCGA
>NZ_JFHJ01000630.1:0-560 GCF_003666285.1 Mesotoga sp. HF07.pep.5.2.highcov
GGTCTCCTGGATAATTGGGTGAGATAAGGGATCCAGTTCATTGATTCTCTCTTCATCTGTCCATACAGTCTGGGGTGAGTGATTATCTCTTTGTAGTCCCTGTCCATTACGATAACTTCATGTGCGGTCAGTCTTGCCCATATCTCGGTCTTTGCATATTGTGGAGCGCTTGAATATGTATGCCTTCCTTTCTCAAGGGTGAACTTCGCGTGAGCATCTGTGCGAACGGCCAGGAGGATCGATTCATCGTACTTATTTGGCGCAAGTGTTAGAAGCTTTGTCCTGTCTTCTTCAAATCGCTCTCTTATCATGCCTGGCTTCGAATAGTGCGGTCTTTCCATATCATGATCACATCGAGCGAGGAGCTCTTTGTTGAAGGCCATTAAGTCATTTATCTCTGGAACAGGAACTAGCAGGTTTCTCCTATGGTATCCCACTTTACTTTCGACGCTGCCTTTCTCATTCCCGCTCTGGGGATTACAAAAGACTGCTTCGAATCCATAGTGATTCTTGAATCTGAGAAAGTGTTCGGAAAGGACCCGGTCTCCTTCCTTCAGTAT
>NZ_JFHJ01000306.1:0-548 GCF_003666285.1 Mesotoga sp. HF07.pep.5.2.highcov
TCCCAGCAAATATATATAGTACGGTCGAAGGTACCTCACTGCTCAGACATACAAAAGTTTTGGCTAGCTTGCTTCCCCCTGCATAGGAATCCCCGAAAAGTGCGGTGTTCGGAAAGACTAGTCAACTTAACCGAAAGTTTTCCCCTGAGGGTACGTTACGCTGGATTTTAGAGCCTTGAAGCAAAAGAGTTTTAGAGATACTGCATAAGGGAGAAGGAAGCGTCAGTCGGTCTTATGATAGCTCTTTTTAGGTGTGTACATGGTCTCATTTCGAAGCTAAAATCTTCAGCAAAAAACAGAAAAACGCTTGAATTCCTTTTCTACAGCGGTAAGTGTTGTCTACTCTCGAAATGCTGACTCTTCTGGGTTTTTTTGGAAGAAAAAGAAAGCGAAATCTTAATATGCAGAAAACAGATGTGAAGATAGACCAGGAAAAGATGGCCTCGGAAGTCAAATATGATGGCAAATACGTTCTAAGAACGAACACAAAACTAACCAATAGAGAGGTTGCTCAATCATACAAGTTACTGTGGAAAGTAGAGAGGGCC
>NZ_JFHJ01000367.1:0-1073 GCF_003666285.1 Mesotoga sp. HF07.pep.5.2.highcov
GGTTTGTAAGACTTCAAATGATAGAATTGATATGGTGAAGTATATGGCTCTGAAGCTAAGGACCACGTGTTTCTGGGATGTGGATATCATGAAAATGGACAAGGAGAAGGACAAGTTCTTCATTATCTCGAGGATTCTGGAATACGGGACGATGGAGGATGTTGTAAGTCTTCTTTCTGAATATGATTCGGAAGAGATTGTTGAGGTTGTCAAGAGAAGCAGGATAATCGGGAGGGTGACCGCCAATTTCTGGGGCCTTGTTCTAAATATTCCTAGATCGGAGATAACTAGATGCTTAGAACCGGAAGACTTTCATCTCAGACGGTAAATCTTCTAGATACTCTTCAAAATAAACTGCCGAATTTTTACCTTGCAGGCGATACAGCTCTGGCTATGCACTATGAACACCGTGTGAGTTTCGATCTGGATTTCTTCTCAGCTGAGTCTTACAGGCCTGAAGTGCTTCTCGAGTATTTGAAGCAGTTTGGTGTTTCAGTGGAGAATGTGAGGATTCAGACAGGTAACCTTGAAGCTGAGATTGAGGGTGTCCGAGCAAGCTCCTTTGAATACCATTATGCGCTAGTTGAACCTTTGGAGAAGTATAAGTCACTGGATGTGGCATCGGTAATCGATATCGCCGCCATGAAGCTTAGCGCTATCGCAGCAAGAGCAGAGAAGAAGGATTATTTCGATCTCGCGGAAATCCTGAAGAGAGAGCCCTCGAAGAAAGTACTTCAAGCTTTTATCAAGAAGTATGGTAGAGAAGTTGATCTTTACCATATAATAAGGGCTGTAACTTTTTTCGATGATGTGGAGGCCTCCCCCGATCCATTTGGAGCAGTCTTGACGTGGAAAGAAGTGAAAGAATTTCTGGAAGCGAAAAACAAAGAGCTATTCGATGTAGCGAAGACTTTAGTTAGGCTCGATCAAGATTAGGCATTTACCTAGCATGAGCTTTGTTTCTTGCGTTCAGCAATCAGTTCTTTGTTTCAGAGCCAGGATTTTGCTCCTAGCTTAATAAATGCAGATTCAAGTACCATTTTGCCAATTGCAGCACGCAAGGTATAAAAAAA
>NZ_JFHJ01000417.1:0-1386 GCF_003666285.1 Mesotoga sp. HF07.pep.5.2.highcov
TTATCGGTGAGAACTTTCAATACATTTGCTTCTTTAACAACGGCAGTGAAGTCATTCTTATCGATTGCCGTTCTCAAAGGAAGAGAGTAAAGAGCAAACCTTCCGTCCAATCCCTTCATTTCTCCTGTGTAGAGAATTACGCCTTTGTACATGATCGAAAAGACATCGGCTATCTTCTCCACCTCCGGAATAATGTGTGAGGTGTAGAGAACTGTCTTCCCACTTTCTGACAACGAGCTTATCATCTCCAGCACTTCGTCTCTCCTCAAAGGATCGAGGCCCCAGGTTGGTTCGTCGAAGATGAAGATATCGGCATCCTGAGCCATTGCGATTGCCAGATAAGTAGATGTCTTCATGCCGTGAGAAAAAGCAGATATCTTCTTATTCATCGGTAGATCAAAGTCCTTCATCTGTTTAGCGGCCTTTTCTGCGGAGAAATTGCTCATGAGCATTGAACACATCTTAATTGCCTTTTCCGGAGTCAGGCTGTCATAGAAGCTTTTGTCTTCTGGGACGAATGATATTCTCTCCCGGGCGACATCGATTGTCTCTCCAAGGATCGTTATCTCTCCTGAATAATGAACAAGGCCAAGAATTGATTTTAGAGTTGTGGTCTTTCCGGCACCGTTAGGTCCCAGGAGAGCGTTGACTTTTCCTGGTACAAGGGAGAGATTTATCCCTTTTACAGCCTCGAAATTTCCGTAGGTCTTTCTGAGGTTCTTAACTTTGATCGCTTCGTCTAACATAGAATTCACCCCTCACTGACTATCTGAACTGTACTATATCAACTAGCACAGTTGGTTGTCAATGGGGGTGCGCTGAATTTTTTTGTTTTTTCCAATCATTCTTCAATATAGAAGTCAGAAAGTGCCCCTAATGTATATATTGCTGTCTTTAGAGAAGCGAGAGATTAGGCCATCAAAACACAGAAAGGGAATGTTTGCAACGAAGAGACTTCCAATGTGCGTTCTTTTCTTCGTCTTGCTAACTGTCGCTTCGATCGGGTGCACCGGGTTCAGAGTGATTTCGAAAGATGGTGCTATTGTTGCTGCAAGGACTCTCCAGTTCGAATTCGATCTTGGAAGCAAGATTGTCGTTGCACCCAGAGACACTTTTATGACTGCACTTACGACGGGTTGGGAGGGCCTGAGCTGGAACGTGAAGTACGGTTACGTTGGGGCCAACTCCCTTGGTATGGATCTGGTTGCAGATGGAATAAACCAAGTCGGTCTCGCGTGCGGAGGATTCTACTTTACGGGCTGTGCCGGGCATCAGCCGCTCGAAAAAGACCTCTACAAGTCAACCATATCTCATTATGATGTGATAGGCTGGATCCTTGAAAACTTCGCAACGGTGGAAGAAGTAAAATCGGCGCTAGATGATATC
>NZ_JFHJ01000346.1:0-1117 GCF_003666285.1 Mesotoga sp. HF07.pep.5.2.highcov
TTTATTCGAGGAAAGAGAGAATTTCTTCAGCCACCCTTTCGGGTTTGTCGGTGAAGGGAGCGTGTCCTCTTCCCTCAATTATCTTGAGAGTACTTCCAGAAATCTCTTCAGAAATCTTTTTTGCATAATCTAAAGGAAGTATTTCATCCCTTTCTCCCCAGATTATCAATACATTCAGATCGATTTCTCCAAGCATTCCCGAAAGAGAACCGCCATCGCTGTCCTTAATGAACTCACTAATGAACTGTATAGACATACGATCTACGAGAGCAAAATACTTTCCGAACTCCTCATGGACAAAGTAACTTTTGTCTCCCAGCCTTTTAGTATAGAGATACCTCTGAACAGGATAGGTCTGATAATAGAATCGCATTGCAATCCATGTCAACACTTTGCTACTAGAAATGAAATCAGGCACGAGTTTCTGTTCGGTGAGTGCGTAAGAATCTATAAGAATAAGATTCTCTACTCTTTCTGAATAGTAGTAGCCGATGTTGAGCGCGATCTCTCCTCCGAGGGAGTGCCCTACTATATCTGCTTTTTCAATGTTCAGAAGATTCATCAAATCTACAAGAAGCTCCGCGTATCCTTTTCTTGAGTAGTCTCCTTTGCTTGACGCTTCAGATAATCCTGATCCAGGGAGGTCTACTAGGTAGACTTTTCTATTTGAAGAGAGAAGCTTGGCCAGTTCTGAAAAATCAAGATGCGATCCGGGAAATCCGTGAATCATAAGCATCGGTTTTCCTTCGCCGAGAACCTTCAGAAAAAGCTCTTCCTCACCGACCTTCAAGTACCTACCTTCCCTTTCAATCCTGTTCAAAAAAACCCTCGCCACTGTCACACTGAAAATTCCGTTGACAACTGCAAATGCAATGACAATAAGCAGAATCAGAAAGAGCGTCCTAACTATTTTCATTCGCGACACCCCTTTACAGAAGTTGTCGAGCAACAATAATATACCATTTTTCGCATAATGATCTTCTAACTCTCTTATGGTCTGAAATTTGAGAAGAATTATAATCTGCCGGTACTACGTGAAGTATCTTAAGAGCAAATTCTGTTGGCATGAATCCATCTGCTATTATCTTCCCTTTTTCATGTTGTTCAGAAGCTGAGC
>NZ_JFHJ01000127.1:0-1189 GCF_003666285.1 Mesotoga sp. HF07.pep.5.2.highcov
GCGGAAAGAGCAATAGATGTGCTTGAAGAGAAAACCAAATATCTGCCTTTGAAGGGTAATTTAACTGTGATGGTCGACTGTGATTGCGGTGATCTGCACGATTTCTCGATAAAGATAAAAGACTCCATAAGAAAGCAGCTGATTCCTTTGCTTTACTACGTCGATCTTGATCTGAGGAGGCTTTCCAGAGTTAGCGTTGTCCTGATGATATTCGGTGTTTTAGCTATGGGGACGGCTTCACTGCTCTCCGAGCTTTCTTTCAACGCCTATGCGCTTCACGAAATACTCGTCATTGCGAGCTGGGTCTTCATATGGGCATCGGTCGAGACTTTCTTCTTCGACAGGAGAAGGCTGAAAAACAAAAAACACCGTCTTCAACGCATCTACTTTGCAGACTATGTGATTACTGATTGCCAAAGAGAAAATGACTATCACTAATACGCTGTAAAGCATTTCTAAATAAATGGGGGGAATTAAGATGGCAAAGAAAATGCCGGTTGTGTACTGGGAAATCAATGCAGTAGATGGGGAGTCGCTTTCCGAGTTCTATGAGGAAGTCTTTGATTGGGAAACGGAAGTTAGCAACACGGGATTTCATTCTTTCAAGAGTGGAGATCCCAAAGGTATAAACGGCGGCATATTCACCGGAAAAGGTGTACTTCCGACTCATAGGGCATTGTACATTGAAGTAGAAGATATTAATGAGATCATAAAGCGGGTTCAAAACCACGGCCAGGAGATACTTCAAGGCCCTTTCAAATCTGGCAACACTATTCTTGCCTTTTTCACCGATCCCGAAGGACACATGATCGGATTGATTCAAAGGGAGTGATGCTTCCTGGAGCAAAGCCCCCTCTTGGTTACGTTCAACGTCTTGACAACATCAGATAAGAGCGAGATAGAGAAAGAACGGTTGTTCCGCGCTACCATCGCAAATTCTTCGTAAAGAGCGAAGATAATAGTTCTGGTGCATCGCACCTAAGTTTCTCGTTCCTACACATCGTGTCCAGGTTCTTGGTAAGAAAGATGTAAGAGATCAGGGGAAAAAGGTTTGAAGAGCGTGCAAATCTTCTCTTCTATCCTCCTTCTTGGCACCTCTGACCAGAATCGTGCCTCCAAAAATCTCTAAGCAATCTCTAAGCGGCTTTTAAGCGGGCTCCAAGAAACGGGCCGTAGACTGAGAATGTAC
>NZ_JFHJ01000001.1:0-3321 GCF_003666285.1 Mesotoga sp. HF07.pep.5.2.highcov
CGATAAAAAGGAGGGTGAAGGATGAGAGTATTCCTCATTGGAATGATGGGTTCGGGGAAGAGCACGATAGGTAGAATCCTCTCTTCGGTTCTCGACAAAAAATTCATAGATATGGATTCGGAGATCGAAAGGGCTAAGGGGATGAGCATAAGTGAGATTTTTGAGAAAGAGGGTGAGAAAGAATTCAGAAGACTGGAGAAGAACCTTCTGAAAGAGCTAGTCCGGAGCGACGAGATTGTCGTATCGACGGGAGGGGGTGTAATACTGGATAATGAGAACCGTCAGACATTAAAGGGAGAGAATTCCATCTATCTCAGACTTCCTCCAGCCGATCTATACAGAAGGGTAAGTGTGAAGGGTCGCCCTCTACTGAGGGAAGGGAAGGAAAGCATTTTCAGGATTTGGGAAGAACGAAGGGAGCTCTATGAGCAGTTTCCTTCCGTTGATACTTCGAGTCAAACACAGTGGGAGACCGTTGCAGCGATATCTATGAAAATCGCCGCCGGTGAAAGAAAGACACTTAATAGCAGTTCTCACCCTGTCTCAATATCCCCGGGTGGGTTCAAATCCATAGGTAGGATGCCGAACACGGTAGTCTCAAAAAGGGTTCAAAGGATCTTTTCCGAATGGATTCCCTCTTCGGCTTTTTCCATAGATGACGGTGAAGAAGCAAAGGGATTTCATACACTTTTTCAAATCTATGAATATCTAATGGATCGAGGAGTTTCTAGAAGTGACATGGTGGTCGGTGCAGGTGGAGGAACCGTAACGGATCTCGTTGGATTCGCTTCCTCGACATTTAAGAGAGGTGTTCCAATAACCCTATATCCAACGACTCTTCTTGCTCAAGTAGATGCTTCAATAGGCGGGAAGAATGGGCTGAATTTCGAAGGATGCAAGAATGTTGTCGGCAACTTCTATATGCCCTATGAGACAATCATAGATCCAGTAGTAACGCTTTCGATGGACGAAGGACGGTTTGAAGAAGGCCTGGTAGAGGCCTTCAAGATATTCCTTATCACGGGCCGATGGTATGAGAATTTCAAGAGCCGATGCAGAGACCTGAAGAATAGGAATCTGAGAGCCCTGAGTGAGATGTTGGAAGAAGCCGTAAGGCAGAAGGATAGAATAGTGGCGATTGATACGCGTGAAACAGGAATGAGAAGGATTCTGAATCTTGGCCACACACTGGGGCATCTCTACGAGCCATTAGCCGGAGTTTCGCACGGCATGGCGGTGGCGTGGGGGCTGGAAAGAGAGATGCACTACTTCGCAAATCTAGGCCTTATAGATGAGGAAATGTACAGAGAAGTCTCGGAAACGCTATCCGAAATCGTCGGTCTTGATTTCCCACAGCTACCTGTCGAAGATGCTCTAAGATTACTTAGAAATGATAAGAAGGCAACGACCTCGGAGAGCATGGAGATAGAGATTCCTCTCGTAAGGAAGCCAGGTTCCTTTGAATTTGCAAAGGTGAGACTAGATGATCTATTGGCCGTGGTCGTATGAAAATACTTATATTGAACGGGCCAAACCTCAATATGCTTGGAATGAGAGAAAAAAGTCTGTATGGTAGCTTCACATACAGCGAACTTAGTGAAGCCATCGAAAGAAAGTGCCTGGAAAGCGGGGCTTCAAGTGAATTGTTCCAGTCCAATCACGAAGGAGACCTTATAGAGAGGATTCATAACATTGACTATGATGCGATCGTTATAAATGCAGGTGCACTAACTCATTACAGCTACTCGCTAAGAGACGCGCTTGAATTGTTTAGAGGGATCAAAATCGAAGTCCACATCTCAAACATCTTCGCCAGAGAAGAGTTCAGAAGCAAGTCGGTTATCTCTCCGGTATGCAGCGGAACGATCGCAGGACTTGGACTGAATGGATACTTGCTTGCGATAGAATATGCAGTTTCACATCTTAAATCGTTAACAGATCGGGAGGCGACAGAGTGAAAGCTATAAGGGGAGCAACATCTATTGAAGCAGATTGCCCTGAAGAGATAAGAAACTCCGTGATTGAACTCATGGAGGAGATATTCAGCAGGAATAAGATCACCGAACTGCACTCCGTGATATTTACCGTAACTAATGACATAACTTCATACAATCCAGCGACTGCTTTCAGAAAAGTGTTCAATCAAAGCGATGTTGCGCTTCTGTGCCTATATGAAGCCTCCTTTGAAAACTCTCCCGGGGGGATTATCAGAGTGCTTCTCCACTGTGAGTCGGAGACGAAGAATTTCGTTTATCTGCGACGAGCTAAAAATCTCCGGCCCGACAAGGTGCAGGCAGGAGATTCGAAGGCATGAAGGTCCACATAATAGGAGCCGGTTCGATCGGGGGATCGATTGCATTGAGGCTTTCGAAGCGCGGCCATAGGGTTTCGATCTTTGACCAGAATGTTGTGACAACAGAGATGCTTAGGAAGAAGGATCCAAGCATTGAAGTATCTTCAGATGCCTTTACGCCAGGGGACCTGACCGTTATCGCACTACCAATGAACTCCGAAGAGGAGCTGCTACTGTCGGCCGATTTCACCGGCCCGGCATTTGATGTTGCGAGCGTAATGCAACCCTTCCAGGAGATAGCTAGACTCAGGAAGATAAGATTGATAAGCGGCCATCCCATGGCCGGCAACGTACACAAGGGTCCGGCCGGCTGGGACGAATCTATGTTCGATGGCCGCGTATTCCTGTTTTCTCCGGGAGAGTTCGCAACCGGAGAGGACCTTGACCTTGTGCTGATGGTGGTATCTGAACTGGGGTCTTCTCCCGAATACCTCCCGCCAGAGAGGCACGATTATATAGTCGGTAGAATAAGCCAGACAGCCTATTTTCTTTCGAGAACTCTTCTGAGACTGGGTGGTGATTTTGAGAAGTATTCCGGACCCGGTTACGCTTCGACCTCAAGGCTTGGAAGACAGAACATGGATATGGTTCTCGATATGGCGAGATTCAATGGCAGGAATATCGCCTCGTCGCTCGAGGAAGCGGAGAGTTATCTCCATGACATAAGAACTGCAATCGAGGAGGGGGATCTCAGTAAGCTTGAAGAACTGATATCGGGATATTAGGAACGAAGAGTTTCTCTGAAAAGAGGTGTCTGGAGCTATATGATACGGTCTCGTTGGTTTCTTGATGTACTCGAACTCCCGCATAGTTTCTCTGAAACATCGGATAATCACAGATTTCTTATCAGGAGATCAATATCGTCTCTTCCGGAGAACATTATTACGGAGCTATCGACAGTTTCCAGGTCTTCGAATCCGTTTTGAAGGAAAAAGCTTGCCGGCCCGTTCGGAAATGAGCTTTTCTTC
>NZ_JFHJ01000081.1:0-561 GCF_003666285.1 Mesotoga sp. HF07.pep.5.2.highcov
TTTTTTAGAACGGTGCTGATGGATTTCGTTTCTCACGTTAGATGATCTATGGCCTCAAACAATTCGATGGCTATGAGACGCATCTGAAGCTAATTAAAAGAGCAATACTACTTCCTTGGCTTCGAGATGATGATATAATTTCTAACGTCACCATGGGAATTCAGGAGGATTCAAGTTGAGCATGAAAAACGTTTTTCTTTACGTCATTGGAGCGGTTGTGTTTGGCTATGTGCTATTCACGTTCATCGATGCTTCGGCAAACGATCAAAGTACCATAAAAGGAAGAGTGATCGAAATGATCAGTTTCGATGAAACTGGTGGCTACTCGGCAAAGGGACTACAAACTCTCAGAGTTAAGGTGCTGACTGGGACCTATGCAGGAGAAGAAGTTGTGATCGAGAATCACTTCACAGATAATCCGGCGATGGATATCCGAGTTGAAAAGGGCGATACTGTGGTGCTGTATATGGATGAGAGGGATGAGGTGACCTTTCACATTATCGACTTTGTTAGGCAAAGATACGTCTTCGCTATCGTTCTGGTTTTCATTTGTCTGCTTCT
>NZ_JFHJ01000538.1:0-1829 GCF_003666285.1 Mesotoga sp. HF07.pep.5.2.highcov
TTGATTCGATCGATGAAGTTAGATGGGTAGAGGGTCCCATGGTGCTCAAGATCATTGCCAATCCGGGATTGTTCAACAGTCCCGAAGCGAGAGAATGGGCCTTAACGGAAGGCTGGCGCCGGAGTTTGCATTTCCGATCCATGCCAGGTGGGTGAAGTCAAAAAACAACAGGCTCGAGACTTTTCAGGTAATAGATTGCTGGAGGTTGGAAGATGATTCGGCTCATAGTTATTGATCTCGACGGTACTCTTCTAAATGATGAGAAGAAAATCTCTCAGGAAAATGAAAATGCTATACGCCGCGCTCTCGAAATGGGAATTGCGGTTTCAATATCCACAGGAAGAAGCTACGTTTCAGGCCATGAGTACGTTGAGCAGCTTGGAATCGATGTCCCTGTCTCGTATCAGAACGGCGCTCTGGTAACTTTCGGCCATGGAGAAGAGATCAAGGTGATTTCAAGGTCTGTCCTCGATCCCAGCAAGGCAAGGATGATATACAAAAGAGCAACAGAAAAGAGCCTGAATACTCTGGTCTTCTTTGACTTCTTCACACTTCCCGATATCTCTACCGTTGGGCCTTACGATTCCCCTTACAGAGAGTACTACAGACATAACAAGTACCGCATGGTATTTGAAGAGAATCCGCTAAAGAGAATCTCAAACGACGGAATTCCAGAAATCGCTGTAGAAGGCAAAGAATCCTTGATCAAGGACCTTATTCTTGAGTCGAATTCCCATCTCCAAAACGTCACTGTAGTGAAGAACGATTCCCTTGAAGATCACGCATTCTACGAGTTCTTTGGACCGGGCGTTGGAAAAGAGAAAGGTCTTAGGCACATACTCGATTATCTCAATCTAGACTGGGATAGTGTAGCTCACATAGGTGATAACTACAACGATTTGGAGATATTGAAGAAAGTGGCTTTGCCGATCGTAATGGCTAATGGTCCACTTGGTGTCAAAAAACACGCGAGTTTTGTCACAGTTAGAGACAACAACAGCGGAGGTGTGGCAGAAGCAATTGAAAGAATCCTCCGAACCAGGGGTGAACTTTAGTGGTCCTAGTTCTTGTTTCGGCAGCTCTCACTGCACTGGCCATGCCGGGAATGCTTTGGGGGTACTTGATATGGGTCGCCCTGATCCCTTTATTCATGGCAATGAAAGATGTATCACCCCTAAAGGGGGCTTTGAGAGCCTTCGTCTGGGGCTTTGTATACCTTCTTCTAACCCATTACTGGCAGCTCCCAGTGTTGACAGTGAACGTTCCCGAAGTACTGAATTCATTTCCCAATTTCATAGGGGTCGTCGTCTTCTTCTTGATGGGAATTGTAATGGCCGTTCCCTTTCTAGTATTTGGTCTAGTTTATGGTTTGTATCAGAGATTCTTCGACAGATACCCGGTTATTCTAGCTCTTTTTGCCGCTTCATTCTTTACGGTTACAGAATATCTGAGAGAGATCGGCCCGCTCGGCTTCACTAACGGAAGACTCTCTGATGCGCTTCTAAATGGGCAGCAAGGAATCTCTCAGTTACTTACTATTGGTGGGCCTCTCCTTCTAGTATTCATTATTGTTTTCGTAAATCATTGTCTTTCCTATCTCTTCGTGAACAGAACAAGAGACAGAGCAATTCTTATTGTCGTTTCAGTGGCAATCGTAGCCCTAGTTAATGCGGCTATCACGGCCTTAGTTCCGATCCCCCATTCCTCAAGCAAATATGAAAGCACTCTCTATGCTCTGCAGACAAACATATCGATGCAGATGAAGTACTACCAGCCACCGGATGAAACTCTGGCAGTCGTATCACGAGCACTCAGAGAGATTCCGGAGG
>NZ_JFHJ01000550.1:0-2211 GCF_003666285.1 Mesotoga sp. HF07.pep.5.2.highcov
CCAGGTTGATTCTCTGAAGTATGAGAGGACTCTCCTTTTCAGTTTTTTGGCCTTGCAACGTAGACGACGTCATCTTTCTCGTTCTTGAATATGTAGACTCCCGGTTCCTCCGGAAGCTGACTGGCTTTGTTGAGTATCGCTTCATTCATTCTCTCTCAGCAACTCTCTGCAGATTATTTTAGTTGAAGAACACTGTTTCTTCTCTAGAAGATTCCAGACTTCTCTTCCCACGGGGTTATCGATCCCACCAAGGTAGTTCGCAAGGTGAAGGTGAAGACACTTCACTTTCTTCAGATTTCTGATTCCCCCGATACCTCTATCAAGAAGGAGTCTTCGGCTTTCCCCCGACACAGAGGCTTCACAGAGTATCTTCTCTTTAAGCAGTGTTGTCTCACGATGTGCACCGAGAAAAGCGGTCGCGAAGGATTTGTCCTGCTCAATCCTCTTCTCGAGATGAGAGATCATTCCTTTACTCTCAAGCCTGGAAACCTCTCCTTTCAAGAAAGGGCAGGTAAGCCAGAACAGGGTTGGAAAAGGCCTGCCATCAGAGATAAGCGAGGACTCGATTACTTGAGGAAAGCCCCAATTGCAAAGCCTGGCAACTGTAAAATCATTCTTCACAGCTCTTCCGAGTTGAAGCGAAACTATTTTCTTTTCAATGTTATTGCTTTCCAATCTCCATCTTCCCTGACGTTCTCAATCGAAAACTCCTCTTCTGCGAGGCTCTCTATTTCCCGATACTTGTCTTTATAGATCCCCGAAAGGATTACCATCCCATCCTCAGTAAGAAACTTTGGAAGATCCAAAACAAATTTCATCAACAATTCAGCGATCATATTTGAGACTATGAGATCAAAACGCTCTCCCGGCTTCACTGCAGAAAGAAAATCCGACAGTCTTGCTTCTATCGAGACCTCGTTGATTCGCGCGGTTTCGATTGTCTTTTCGATAGAGTGCTCGTCTATATCGAGGGCAACTACAGCTGCAGCACCTTTCCTGGCAGCAATCACTGAGAGAATACCGGTTCCACAGCCAACATCGAGCACTTTTAAACCCTCTCTCACGGTTTCATTGAGAATAGCGGCGGCAAGTCTCGTAGATTCATGTAACCCGGTACCAAAGGCCATTCCCGGAATGATTCCGATTTTTCCTGAACCGACCATCTTTTCTTCTTCCAGGGGAATGACCTCGAACCCGTCGCACAAGTTGAACGGGACTAAGGTCTCCTTCCACTTTTGAAACCAATCTCTCTCCTCGCTGAAGCCGAGATCTGAAAACTCTATCTCGCGAAGAAAAGCCGGGACTTCCTCTCCTTCTTCAAGAAGAACGTGCAATGAGATTCCAGAACCTTCGATTTCCTCGAAGTATAGATTTGTGAAGCCTTCGTTCCAGCTCATCCCCTCGATCGAATCACTTTCCTCGGGCGTTACAAAAGCAATCAAGTGTCTGTATCTCATTTCTTCGCCCCCGACTTTTTCAGAATCTCAAGGGCGTGCTTTGCTGCCAGTTGTTCGGCAGCCTTTTTCGTGCGCCCCTCTCCTTCGCCCATTAAACTCCCATCAAGAAAGACACCGACTTTGAACCATTTCTCCTGCGGCGGACCTTCGTCGAGGAGAGTCTCATACAAAGGCCTTGAACCAAAGCGAGCCTGGGTCAACTCTTGAAGAGAGGTTTTGTAATCAAGAATCAGCTCTCCTTCTACGGCTCTCTCGATGTAATCCGAAAGTTTCGATTGAACGAACTCCACCGAAACCCCGAGACCTCCAGTCAGGAAGATTGCAGCAAGGACCGCTTCAAAGGCGTCTGCCAGAATAGAGTCTCGTTCTGCCCCTCCGGTTTGCCTTTCCCCCTTTCCCAGAAATATGAAGTCGCCGATTCTCATGGTCTTCGCAACGCTGGAGAGAACCTTCTCACTTCCTACCATTGCCCTTATTTTCGACATCTCTCCTTCAGTCAGATAATACTCATTGTAGAGAGTCTTGGCAAGGGAGAGTTCGAGAACGGCGTCTCCGAGAAACTCCATTCTTTCATTCGATTCAAGGGTTCTCTCCCCATTCTGGGCTAACTCATTTGTGAATGAGGAATGACAGAGAGCCCTAAAAACGAGCTCTCTGTCTGCTTCAATTCCATTGATTCTGCAAAACTTTTCTATCAGCTTTTCTTCTTCAGCGCTTAGCATTATTTAATGATACCCCTGATCCTTTCGACTAT
>NZ_JFHJ01000441.1:0-1382 GCF_003666285.1 Mesotoga sp. HF07.pep.5.2.highcov
TATATCATCCACTATGCCGCCGAAATACCCTGCCACGAGAGCCAGGGTAAGGGCTAGGAGCGTTGTGAAAAGTCCGGTAATGAGCCCGACTGCAAGTGTGATTCTTGTTCCATAGACCATTTGGGAGAAGAGGTCCTGTCCTGCCCGTGTCGTTCCCAGCAAGTGGTTTCGGGAAGGTTTGGCGTTAAGCGGAAGTTTTGTGGTGACTTTTTCGTAGGTAGTTGTTATAGACTGCGTGTATACTCTTTTTTCGGTAAATTCGTCGATCTCCTCCCTCTCGACCGTCTTTGTTCTTCCAATTTCCTCTTCGACTATGCTCAGAACTTCAACCTTGTTTGTCTTTGGATCGTAAGGCGCGATCAGCGGTGCAAATATCGCTACGATAGAGAAGAAAGCCAGGATTATCAGACCGATCAGTGCCTTACGATTTTCGATGAAAAGCGAAAAGACATCTCTGAACATCACTTGCCACCGTCCCTGACGCGCGGGTCTAGTATGAGGACCGCGATATCTGCAATGAAGTTCGCAACTAAAACAGCCACCGAAATGAAGAGAAAAATGGCCTGCATAAGGGGATAGTCTTTGCTTTGAACGGCCTGATACAACATCAGACCAACTCCCGGGTAAGAAAAGACCATTTCAGTGAGTAGGCCCCCTCCTACAACGAAGCCAAGAGACATTGCAAAGCCCGTGATCGAAGGGAGTATAGCGTTTTTCGCTGCGTACAGAGTCTTGATTCTTCTCAGAGGAAGTCCCTTTGCCTCGGCGACTGTTATGTAGTCCTCCGCAAGAACGTTTATCATATTGTTTCTCATGGTCAGAATCCATGCTCCCATCGAAGAGATGACTATGGTCAATGCTGGAAGAATCGCATGCTTGACGACCGAAAGGAAAAACTCAAGAGTGCCTCTTTCCAGTTGCGGAGTATAGGCATTTCCGAGAGGAAAGATGGGAATTCTGAAAGCTAGAAAGTAGATCAGCAATAAACCAAGCCAGAAATATGGAAAGGAACGTACGAAAATAAAGAGCCCCACGGTGAAAGAAGCCAACTTCGTATTGCGTTTCCATGCAACGCCTATTCCAATTATCGTGCCAAGAAAAAAGCTGATAATCGTTGCCGTACCCATGAGACCAACGGTCCAGGGAACGGCAACCTGGAGAACCCGCCCGACAGGTGTCGGGAATCTTGAAATAGAGATTCCAAGATCACCTTTAATAAGGTTCAGCAGGTACTTTCCGTACTGGAGCAGGAGAGGGTCGGTCGAATCTACACCGAAGGCGGCCTTTATAGCTTCGAGCGATTCAAGGGGAATGCCCTGCATCTTGTCCATCAAATCCTGTGCGGGATCACCGGGCATCATTCTCGGTATGAAGAAATTCAG
>NZ_JFHJ01000186.1:0-602 GCF_003666285.1 Mesotoga sp. HF07.pep.5.2.highcov
AGGTGTTCATTTGCAATGATGAACTCAAGGCCGTATCTGTAGTACTTCTCTTCATTTTCCTTATCGAAAATGCTCTGCAAAAAGCTAATAATATCCTGAAGTCTCTTATCGTGCCATTCGTCATATCTAAGTTCGACGTTCTTGATTCCATTTCTGATTTCACCAATGGTCTTTCCCACAACGGCCAGATTCACATACCTTTGGAAATTATCGATATCGAATTCGGCCGGGCCAACAAAAACTGTTGTATTGACGCTTACACCAAGATCCGTGACTATCGAAACGTTAAGATAGCCCTTGGTAATCCTTGAAATCGAAACGCTGTTAACTACAAGTTTATCTAACTTAGGCTTTTCGATGACGACAAAGCCCGATACAGCTCGTGCAAGAATCCTCGTCATTCCCTGCAACAGATGCTCGATATCTCCGACAAAGCTGGTGCGCCTTATTGCAATAGCCACATTACTCTCCTGAAGGTCTTCAGTAATAGTCTTGACTGAATCAAGATAAAATCTGAACCCCTTATCTGTCAAAACTCTACCTGACGAAGTATGTGGCTGGTAGATATATCCAAGAAACTCCAGTTTTCGCATGTCATTTCT
>NZ_JFHJ01000195.1:0-1532 GCF_003666285.1 Mesotoga sp. HF07.pep.5.2.highcov
GCTTTGAAGCAAAGGCTATCATTTTCAATGCTCCTTTCCTTTGTCAGACCTTCCGGAGAAGAGTTTTCTCACCCCGGTCTTGACAAACTTGAAATTGGAAAACAGTGATATAAGAATGAAGACAATAAGAATAATGCTGATGGGTCTTGAGAACATTGAGATTATCAGATTGTCTCCTGCCGAAGCAAGCGATACCGCCCTTCTAAAGTTAGCGTCCATCAATGATCCCAGCACAATACCGAGAACCATTGGCGCCACCGAGTATCCCTTCCTTCTCATGACGAAGCCAATTAGACCAAAGATGGCCATAATCAGGACGTCGAAAACACTTGAATTTATTGCATAAGCGCCGATTATACACAAGATTGCGACCACAGGAAGAAGGATCTTCTTCGGAATCAGTACCATCCTTGCCATTAGTGGAGCCACACCGATTCCAAGAGCAATTATCGACAACGATCCAATTAACCCGGCAGCCAGTATTACGTAGAAGAGGTCGGGAGTCTGCGTGAAAAGCAGAGGACCGGGTCTCAAGCCGTGGACGTACATTGCAGACAGAAGAACGGCAGTAACGGCGTCTCCGGGCACAGCAAGTGTCAGCATGGGTATAAGTGCGCCTCCTATGCAGGCATTGTTTGCAGATTCGCTTGCAACTATCCCTTCAACGGCCCCTTCGCCAAATGGAACTTCGGGTTTTCTGACCGTCTTTTTCGCCTGATCGTAAGCAATTAGAGAAGCTACTGGGCCTCCCGTGCCTGGCAGCGCACCTATGAAGGTCCCTATCACAGCCGACTGGAGTGAAAGGGGAATGTGCCTCATAAGTTGCCGAAAACCGACCTTCTCTTTCCCCAGCTTACCGGCTATCGGTTCGAGTGAGCGCTGCCCTATCTGAACGAGAATCTCCGAAAAACCGAACAGGCCGATCAGAGCTGCTATCAGCGAAATACCTGCTTGAAGCTTCATCGAGCCGAAAGTGAATCTCGGTGTGCCCATAATCGGATCGATTCCAATCAAGCTTATTATTACTCCCAGTGTTGCACTGATCAATCCTTTGAGGAAGTTCTTTGACGTCAAGGATCCGACAGTGGTAAGGCCGAAGAGGGCAAGCAGAAAGTAATCCATTGGCGAGAACTGTAGGGCAATCTTTGTAACTGGTTTTGCGAGTAAGGCCAGCATTATCAGACCAAAAAGAGTACCTACAAAAGAATAGACGGTAGCAACTCGTAAAGCCTTTCTGGCCTGTCCCTTCATGGTCATAGGAAAGCCGTCAAGTGTCGTTGCGACCGATGCGGGAGCTCCTGGGATGTTTATGAGTATCGCGGATATAGCCCCGGAGAAGACTCCGACGACATAAACTCCCATCATAAGAGCCATAGCGTCGTTGACCGTCCACGTGAAGGTTACCGAAACAAGAATCGCGGTGGCCATAGTCACCGAAAGCCCCGGCATGGCGCCTACAACAAGTCCGGCAAAGGCACCGACAAATACCAGGAAAATGAACCTGAGATCTATCGCGGCGAGTATCTGTTCAA
>NZ_JFHJ01000277.1:0-844 GCF_003666285.1 Mesotoga sp. HF07.pep.5.2.highcov
GCTGATCTTGCTTTATATCAAGTCTAGGAATGCATTCAAGAAGAGCAAAGGTGTAGGGGTTCATTGGATTTTCGAAAATCTCCATTGAATCTGCCATTTCCATTTGATAGCTTCCATACATGACACTGATCTTAGTAGCTATTTCGGCGATCACCGCCAAATCGTGCGTGATAAAAATCATGCTACTATTGAACTGCTCTTGAAGGTCCTTCATCAGTTCAAGAATCTGAGCCTGAACCGTAACATCCAGAGCAGTAGAGGGTTCGTCCGCTACCAGAATCTCTGGATCGCACGAAAGAGCTATTGCTATCACTACTCTTTGACGCTGGCCTCCGGACAACTGAAAGGGGTAATCATTAATCCTCTCCGAAGGTTTGGGAATTCCTACTTGCTCAAGCAATCTTATTGAGCGTTCCCTTGCTTCCTCTTCGGTAACCTTTTTGTGATGGACAATCGTTTCTATCATCTGGTTCCCAATTGTGTACATCGGGTCAAGAGAAGTCATGGGATCTTGAAAAATCATTCCGATGTGTTTTCCCCTTACCTTGGAAAAGCTTTCTTTAGGGAGCTTGACCAGATCAATATACTCCTTTTCTCCAGTCTTGCTGAACTCATCCGTGAAAAATAGAATTTCACCCCCAGCTATAAAACCGGGACTGTCAGTCATTCCAGCTATGGACTTGACTGTAACACTTTTCCCCGAGCCAGTCTCCCCAACTATTCCCAAGACATCGTCCCTATGAAGATCGAAAGACACATCTTGAACGGCCTTAACAACTCCCTCGGCCATGTTAAAGTGTGTAGAGAGATTCCTCACCGAAAGGATTGGCCTTTCCTGCAACCA
>NZ_JFHJ01000115.1:0-2497 GCF_003666285.1 Mesotoga sp. HF07.pep.5.2.highcov
AGAAGCATCATCATCATCGATTAGGGAAGTCCAGGAACGAATGGACGCCTTCACGGAGAATGAAGGCGTCTTCTATCTGTAGTAGACACAGTAACACATCTTAAAATAAACGGAACTTTCTGATACAATTTATTCAGGCAGTACACCATTCTATCAAAGGAGGGTTTTGAAGATGAAAAAGCTTGCAGCTGTTCTTCTTATGCTATTCGTACTCTTGTCTTTTGCAGGGGCACAGCTTGTTATTTGGTCCTCAGAAAACCAGATCCCGGCACTTGAGAAACTGGCGGCTGATTTCGAAAGCGACTACGGTATTCAGGTGGAAATTCAACAAGTGAACTTCGGGGATATAAAGTCTAAGTTCCTAACCGCTGCTCCCGCAGGCGAGGGACCAGACATAATCGTTGGAGCCCACGACTGGGTTGGAGAGCTCGCTCTCAACGGCCTTATTGAACCGATCCCATTCCTTCCAGACTCGGATCAATATTACGAAGTTGCTCTCGATGCCTTCAGCTACGGGGGTAAGCTATACGGTGTTCCCTACACCATTGAGGCGATCGCGATAATTTACAACAAGGACCTGGTATTTGAAGAACCGAAGACAATATCTGAGCTAGAGGAGTTGGCGCTCGAGGCATCAGACGATGAAGTCGTAGGTTTTATTTATACCGCTGGTGACTTCTATCACTCTGCTCCTTTCATACTGGGCAGAGGAGGCTACATTTTCAAGGAAACGGCAGATGGTCTCGACGTAACCGATATAGGACTGAATAACGAAGGCGCAATTGCCGGTGGAAAGTTGATAAAATCATGGTTTGACAAGGGTCTTATTCCCGCAGGACCGAACTACAATCTGATGGACTCGCTTTTCAAAGATGGGCTCGCCGCTTTTATAGTGAACGGTATTTGGGCCACTCCAGGCTACCGTGACGCAGGAATTGATTACGCGATTCTTCCGTTTAGCGAAATCACATTTGACGATGGAACCACTCCGAGGCCGTTCGTTGGAGTTCAGGGATTCATGATTAACGCCAAGTCCAAGAACAAGCTTGAAGCGACCGAGTTTGTGGTAAACTACATAGGTAGCTTCGAAGGCCAGTATGGTATGTTCTTGGGAGAGAGAAGAGGAACGGCTAGAGCGGACGTCTTTTCCTTCATTGAAGCAAATGCTGGGCCAGAGCTCTATGATGTTCTCCAGTTTTCGAAGAGTGCTTCCGTTGGTACCCCAATGCCTAATGTTCCCGAAATGGCGAGCGTTTGGGGCGCAATGGCCGATGCACTTGGTTTAATCATTAACGGTCAAGACACCGTTGAAAACGCTTTCAATTCGGCGGTTGAAAAGATAAAGACCACCATCGGAAATTAGTTGCCATATTTTTATTCACATCTCTAAACTTCGTTAGACTGAGCGCGGGTACTTCCCGCGCTCTAGTTCTAATTGCCCGGAGGGATTACCTTGAGTAGAAAACGATTTGTAATCTTTCTCTTTTCTTTAGCCATTCTTGCAATATTCAACGCCTTTTCCTTATGGAGCGTGTATCTGCTTTTTGCAGACGGGAATTTTGGCCTTATGGTTACGATGATTGTGCTAACCTTGTTGATCGATATTATTGCACTGAATCCAAAGGGGTATCCTTACAGGTACATGATTCCCGCGATGATCCTGCTGTTCATTCTTACGCTTTACCCAATGTATTACACGTTCAGAACTGCCTTCACAAACTACGGTACCGGCCATTTATTCACTAGGCAGCAGTCTATACAGAAGCTTTTAAGTGACTACTTCTATATTCCTGAAAGCCCCGAGGAGTTCGAGTTTTCAATCTTCATTGAGCTTGATGACTACAAGCCGACTGATAGGTTCATAACTCTTCTGAAGTCCAAAGAAACCGGTGCTCTATTTGCAGCGCTCCGTCCTCAGCCAGTAACGAAAGATGCCGAAGGAAATATCACTCTTGCAACTGCCAAGATGGTTCAGGTATCGGCCGACAGTTTTTCCACGGGCGGAGTCAGCTACACACTCTCTCTATCACCAGACGATAAGATTCTTGCAATCAGGGCAACCTCCGGTGAACGGTTCATCTATTTCTACTCTCCTCAGGATGACTCGACGAGGCCGAATGCACCCTTCTATTTCAGTGAGATAAGAGGCATTTGGCTTCGGAACGCCGAGTTTACTGACAGCGAAGGAAATCAAGTGAGGCTTTTCCCTAACTCACTTTACACAACCTTTGCCACAACCGAGAGGAAGTATGCGTTGAGAACGGAAACTACCTTCGATGCGGGAAGGGCAGTACAGGAGACGGTAGTTTACAACCGTCAGACAAACAGGACTCTCGTTGAAGAGGGCGGCTTTTTCTACGATATCGACGAGAACGGAAATGAGTTCGCCGTAGAGGGTTACATATCGGATGTGGGTTTCTGGAATTTCGTGAGAATGTTCAGGGATCCCAACATCAGCGGACCTTTCTTCCAGGTATTCGGCTGGACATTTACCTGG
>NZ_JFHJ01000517.1:0-1176 GCF_003666285.1 Mesotoga sp. HF07.pep.5.2.highcov
TGAGCTTCGTGTCCTATCCACTTCGAATCAACGATCTTCCTTGAAGCGCCAACGGTTCCGTTGATCATTTTTGAAAGCCTGAAGATCGGTTCCATGTTTTCAACCTTTCGAAGTCCCATGCCTCCGGCGATTATCACTTCGGCGTCCTGAACTCCCTTCTGCCCCGCTCCTATTGGATGAAACTCGATTAGTTTTGCTTCAGTTTGGGTCAAATCTGGAGTCACTTCAAAGTTAACCAGTTCACTTTTGCTTTCATACGCTTCCTTCAGAGCCGAGAATGTCTTGGGCCTCACGGTGGCCATCTGAGGCCTGTGATTCGGGGTCTTTATCGTCGCCATTATGTTGCCGCCTATGGCAGGTCTTGTCTGAAGAAGATTTCCAGTTTCCTCTTCTATATCTAGGCCGGTGCAATCGGCCGTCAGGCCAGTCTTCAAGAGAGCCGCCAGCCCGGGCATATAGGTTCTGCCTGAAGTTGTGGCCGGTGCAAGTATGATCTCTGGAGCGAACTCTCTTACTATAGAAGCCAGAGTCTTAGTGTATGGTTCGAAATTGAATCTGGAGAAGCTTCTATCCACTGCCAGGATAATTCGATCTGCCCCTCCAGAGAAGAGAGCGTAAGCCGATTCCTCTTCGACAGGCTTGTCGGAAAGAACCACTACAGAAACCGTAAGAGGCCGCTTTATGGATAACTCCCTTGCCTTTCCAAGTAGTTCAAATGTACTTGAGTGAATTTCATTTCCTCTTCTTTCTGCGATTACCAGGAGATCACTCATGGTTCACCTCCAGATAGGGTGCCAACCTCTTTTTTATTTCATCAATTCCGTCTCTGATACTGCTTCCCTCATACATCTCTACCTTCCTAGAGAGCTTCGGGGTTCCTATTCTTACTACCCTTGTGGGTGATCCTTTCAAGCCGATCTCAGATGGATCTAATTCCAGAAAATCGTTGCCGATCCTCTCTACTGATGCGTTTCTCGCGAGTTTCTTTCCATTCAAGGTAGGGAGTCTGGGTTCATTGACATCCTTAGTCACCGAAACAAGCGAAGGTAGGGGTAGCTTCCATATTTCCTTTCCGTCTTCCACTTCGCGTTCGATTGTAATGCCCGATTCATCTAGCTCAGCTATTCTAGAAACATATGTAGCAACGGGAATACCCAGCATAGCACCGGTTTCGGG
>NZ_JFHJ01000619.1:0-572 GCF_003666285.1 Mesotoga sp. HF07.pep.5.2.highcov
ATCAAAATGCTTTTGGCCGCTGGCGCGAGGAACATTGTTGCTGTCGATAAGAACGGGATTCTCAATAGAAAAGACTCTCATACTCTTCTGAATGAGTTTCACTCAGAGATCGTTCGAGAAATCAACCCCGAAAACCTCAGCGGAGATCTTGAAGATGCAGTCAAGGGCGCCGATCTCTTCATTGGAACCTCCGTAGCAGGCCTTCTTACACCGGAAATGGTAAGACAAATGGCTCCCGATCCGATCGTGTTTGCACTGGCAAATCCTGTACCGGAAATCATGCCAGACCTCGCAAAAGGCGCAGGTGCAGCGATTGTCGCCACTGGCAGATCTGACTTCCCAAACCAGATAAACAATGTACTTGCCTTCCCCGGAATCTTCAGAGGCGCCCTAGATACCAGATCTAGTGAAATAAACGAAGCCATGAAGCTAGCTGCGACCAAAGCTCTCTCTTCAGCAGTACCTGAAGAAAAGCTTTCCTCCGACTATATTCTACCGAAACCCTTTGAGCCTGGCATTGCGAGAAGGGTCGCCCTAGCCGTAGCGAAAGCATCGATCGAATCAGGTTGCTC
>NZ_JFHJ01000430.1:0-4205 GCF_003666285.1 Mesotoga sp. HF07.pep.5.2.highcov
ATGCTTGAGAACTACAGAACTATGGTTCTCCAGGCAGTGATTCCAAATTCATTCAACGAGTTTGAACATCTTCAAGGATTACTGGGGCCGGAGTTCAGAGAAATAGCAAGACCAAACAACGATATGTTGTTCTCGGCTGCATGGCTTGATCTGAGGAACGAACCGGTAATAATAGAGATTCCAAGCATCTGTGAAAGATATTTCTCAGTCCAGTTCATCGACATGTACACACATAACTTCGCATACGCAGGAACGAGAACCACCGGTTGCAGGAAATTGACAGTAATGATCAGTGGCCCGTCCTCTTTCGTTGAGATTCCCAACGAAATCGATGAGGTGTTCACCAGCGAAGGGAATTTCGTCTTCTGCATCGTAAGAATTTCCGTAAATCCTGAGTTAGAAGGTGATATCGATGCCGTTGCAAAGATTCAAGACAGCTTCAAAATCAGACCTTTTGGAGCTTTCCGCGGTGGTCAAACTTCTTCAGCTGTCGAACCGATAGCCTTTCCGCCGTTCAGTCAGGAAAAAGCTGAATCGGCAGGCTTTATTTCGTATTTGAACTTCCTTCTTGGACAGCTTGAGATACATCCTTCTGAAAAGGCTCTCATTGAGCGTTTTGGTCTAATCGGCATAGGCCCAAACCTTCCATTTAGTGAAAACGACTTGCAACCTGAGATGATCATCGCAATTGAAAAGGGGATCGAAGATGCGATGAGGATCATATTGCGGCCGTCCGAGAAGATGGGAGTTACAAAGAACGGGTGGAATTTGACGAAACGTATATTCGGCAGTCGTCAGCAAATGCAGGGAAAATACGAAATCAGGGCGGCAGCAGCATATATGGGTCTGTATGGAAATGATCTCGAAGAAGCATATTACCCCACAAGTTACGTCGATGCCGACAATGAAGCATATGACGGCTCAAAGTACGATTACAGGATTCATTTCGAAAGCCATGAAATACCTCCTACAGAACCCGGTGGGTTCTGGTCGATTACAGTGTACGGTGATGACGAGTTCATGGTTCCCAACCCGATAAACAGATATTCTATTGGTAATCGGTCGAGATTGTTATACAACGATGATGGATCTCTCGACATCTATATCCAGCATGATTCGCCCGGCATTGATCTCGAAAGCAACTGGCTCCCCGCCCCCAATGGACCTTTTTCTTTGTCCTTGAGAATGTACCTGCCTTCACCAAGAGCTCTTGATCCTCTGTACTGCCCTCCAGGAGTGGAGAAAGGAAGACCTCGAGATTAGTCTAGTGTGTCTTAATCCGAACATCCTAATGATATAGAGAATTCGAATCTTCGAATAAGAGGAGAAATGTGGAGACCTGAAATGAAACAGATAACCTGGTTAACACCACGAAATCTACGAAATCGTCTTCATTGGAATCCATTTCTTTGAAGATTTATCTTCTTGCAATAAAGTCCACTTAAAAAACTGTAAATCACATAGCGGAAGATTTTTGCGATCCTGAAATACAATAATCTCTGTCTATGCTATCATTGGACTGTTTAATGGTTTGAGGTGAACTTCTTGAATAGAATCGGACTTTGCATAGGCTCAAGCACTATTTCTTGGTATGATGGGCAAACACCCAGGCGACTCCTGCACGAAGGAAATCCACTAAAAGTACTCAAGGGCTTTCTTCCAGAGATTCTTGAAACAGGTTTGGTTGTAGCAACAGGAAAGAAGGGAAGAAAACTGTTGAATCTCCCCCAGATCCCCGAAGTTGAAGCTACTGAATTTGCCTACAAAGAACTGAAAAGCAAGTACGGAGATCATGAAGCAATTATGAGCGTGGGTGGGGAGAATTTTACCCTGTATAAGCTAAACGACAAGGGAAACATTACTGCCGTATTTACAGGCAGCAAATGTGCTTCAGGAACTGGCGAGTTCTTCCTCCAGCAAATGAAGCGAATGGATATCGACCTTGATGATGCAAACGCCGTTGAAACAGACGAGATTTACGAGCTTTCATCAAGGTGCACCGTATTCTGCAAGAGCGACTGTACACATGCTCTCAATAAGGGAACACCAAAAGAATCGGTACTCAACGGTCTTGGAAAGGTCATGTCTGACAAGATCGGCGAACTCATGCACAGAGCTGGAGTAAAAAAGATACTTTTGATTGGTGGAGTAACAAAAAACCGCCTTATGTTGAACCATCTGAAAGAAATCGCCGAAATTACCATACCGGATGAGGCTCTCTTCTTTGAGGCCTTCGGCGCTTATCTATATGCTAATACTCTCGAAGAAATCGAGATAGATAAAGAAAGTGTCTTCAAGGAAGGAGTAATGACTTTCCCGAAGAATGAACCTCTTTCGAAGTTCGTAAACATGGTTGATTTCAAGGATATGCCTTTCAAAACAGCTGAAAGCGGCGATTCTTGCATTCTCGGTGTGGACGTTGGCTCGACTACCACCAAGGCAGTTGTTATGAGAGCCAGAGACAATGCCATTCTAGCGAGTTCATATCTCAGGACTATGGGAGATCCTATAAAAGCTACTCGACAGTGCCTTGACGAGATCCGCAATTCACTAGATGTTCCCGTCGAGATAATTGGTCTCGGAGTAACCGGTTCCGGAAGGAAGATAGTGGGTCTTTATTGCGAGACGAGTGCCGTTTACAATGAGATTATGGCTCACGCAAGGGCTGCCTCATTCTTCGATAGAGAAGTCGATACGATATTTGAGATTGGCGGCCAGGATGCCAAGTACACTTTCTTATCCAATGGCGTTGCCCTGGACTACGCAATGAACGAAGCCTGTTCTGCAGGTACAGGTTCTTTTCTCGAAGAATCTGCAAAGGAATCTCTAAACATAGATTACAGAGAAATTGGAGAGTATGCGCTTAAGGGTCAATCTCCCCCAAACTTCAGTGATCAGTGTGCAGCTTTTATCAGCAGCGACATAAAGACTGCAATTAACGAGGGTATCTCCAGAGAAGATATCTGCGCCGGCCTAGTTTATTCCATCTGCCTGAACTACACAAACAGAGTAAAGGCCATGAGACCGGTTGGGAAAAAAGTCTTCATGCAGGGAGGTGTATGTCTCAATCATGCTGTCCCCGTGGCAATGGCGGCAGTTACTGGAAAGGAGATAATTGTTCCTCCTCATCCTGGACTCATGGGTGCGTTTGGTGTATCACTCATGGTTAAGGAAAAGCTTCAAGCGGGTCAACTGGAAGAGGAGCGCTTTGAGCTGGGAGCCTTGATCTCAAAAGAAGTGCGTTATCTCAACACCTTCATTTGTAACGGTGGAGCAGAGAAATGCGACAGGAAGTGTCCAATCCGAATAATTGAAGTTGGAGGAAAGAAGTTTCCCTTCGGCGGCGCTTGCAACAAGTACGAAAATGTCCGTCTTAACCTTCCCATAAACAGAAACGAATACATATATACCACCGATAGGGAGAAGATAGTCTTTGAACTGCCAGAAGAAAAGGGCCTTGAAACTATAGGAATCAGCAAGTCTCTCTCAATGAATACTCTCTTTCCCCTGTTCTCGAATTTCTTCAGCAGTCTCGGGTTCAGAATTGTAGTACCGGAAAAGTCCGATCCCAGGGGCTGGGACAGAAAGAAATCTGAATTCTGTTTTCCAGTCGAACTATCTCATGGTTATATTTATGATCTTCTGGAGAAGAATCCCGACTATTTCTTCATTCCAGCAGTCAAGGGTTTAGAGGTTGAGAACTCCGTTGAAAACTCGGTCTTTTGCCCATTTGTCCAGAGCGAACCGGACTGGTTAATGGGGAGTTTTGAGGAACTCAAGTCGAAAAGAATTTTGACAGATTTCTTCGATTTCTCGCGGGGCTTTGAGAAAGAGAAGGAGAAGTTCGTCTCGCTCGCGAAGTCACTGGGAAGGAATCGTAAAGAAGCTTTGACTGCCTTTTCCAATGGAGTAAGATCCTACGAAGACAGCGTAAGAAGGATAAAAGAAATCGGAGACAGATTTCTTGAGAACCTAGAGAAATCGGATTTCGGTGTCGTTATCTTCGGCCGAGCCTACAATGCCTTTTCCAGTGATGCCAATATGGGGATCCCAGAGAAACTCGCTTCACGTGGAATCCCGGTGGTAACTTTTGACGCTCTTCCTTATGAAAACGAAAGATCGTATGAGAAGATGTACTGGGCCTGGGGCGAGATGAACTTGAAAGCGGCCAGATATGTAAGAAGCAATCCAAAGCTATTCGCACT
>NZ_JFHJ01000356.1:0-1196 GCF_003666285.1 Mesotoga sp. HF07.pep.5.2.highcov
TACAAGAGAACTGCACAATCATCTGAAATTGTCATCTCGTAAAGCCTGCCCTGATTAGCCTACCCCAAAGTGCTCGTGTTTGGGGTCTCGTGTTCAGGGTCATCCCCTAATTCCCTCATATTGTCATCCCGTAATGCTCCTGTACGGGATCTTGGACTTAAAGATCGACAAACGTTTAAGAGCCGCTGAACGCTTGCAAGGAGACGCTGGCTGCTGGGAAGAACCGTCTGCTTGAACGCTGTTCTCAAGGTTTTTTAGCGAAGTTTTCGAATTTCGTGAAGGATGATTTCTTTTGTTAGTTCTTCTTTGCTTGTCAGCATGCTCTCGATCCACTGTAATATCTTCACAGGATCAGAGCATTCGGAAGGATAAACATCTTGGTTAACGTGAACGTGATGCGGATAAGTTCTAATACTTTTGTGATGGGGAGAGTTATCCCAACGAATCTCAGTGCGAGTATCTACAATCCAATGGAAAGAATACTTTCGCTGCGTAGAACTCACAAATTCCCTGATGTAAACCTTTGAAGAGTCCTTGAACAGAATTTCCAGCTTGATGTATGCGAACTCCTTACCGGTTTTGAAGTCGTGAACCTTGAAATCCTTGACGAACGAAGACTTTTCAACGAACTTCAATATCTTCTGCATTGATCCTCTCCAGCATTGAGCGTACTTCCAGAAGAGCAGAATTACACGCTTCCCATTCAATCAAGTCATCCCACATTTCATAGTTCTCATCTGAATCGGCGACAAGGCTTCTAAACTCTTCGAGAGAACAATCGTACTTTCGTTCTAGTCTTACTGACTGTTCCTGTAGAAGATTCATCTGATACAACAGATCTAACTTCTTGAAGGCAAGCAATTCCTCCTTTGAAACAATAATCATGTGTGTCCCTCCTTTCATCATCAATGAAAGTGTTTACCAGATTATAGCATCGTCGCTTTCAAACAATTCTACAAAAGCGCGAACGCTTTTTTAGACTCGGTTATTTACATTGCGGTGATGTGGTCCTCCGTTCAGTTGGGAGCAGGTTTACCGCCATCGGTTCTCCGTTCTCCGAGAAGAGCATAATAGCACGAGAAGTGCAGTTCCGACGCTGCGCGTTCAGGTTACAGGAAAAACCAAGATCAGAAAATTGAGGCGGGAGATTTACGCGAGGGACAAGACGTTCGCTGCGCTCACGAGAGGACAACAGC
>NZ_JFHJ01000454.1:0-862 GCF_003666285.1 Mesotoga sp. HF07.pep.5.2.highcov
ACTCTCTTGATAATCCTGACGTCCTCTACCGTAGTGGCTCTGGAACCGTATCCCGTACCGGTCTTTATGAAATCGACGTGAGGTAGCTTCATCAGAATAGAGCAAGCTTTTTCAATTTCAACTGCGTCGAGATAAGAAACTTCGATAATTACCTTGCAAATGACATTCTTCAGGAGACCGGAAAGATAAGAGATCTCCCTTTCAAAGTAATCCCAGTCTCCGGACTTCATAGCGGAGATGTTGGCTGTTATGTCTATGTCTCTCACTTCGGGGCCGAGCCGAAGCGACTGCCTGATCATATAAGCCTTAGTTTCCGTTGTCTCGAACCCGAAGGGAAAACCCGCCCCGCAGGCCGCCGAGATATCCGTACCTCTGACTTTTCTAACGACTCTGTCCATCAAATACCATGGAACGACAATCGCTCTGAAGCCATAGGAGATACTATCGTCGATAAAGACTTCGGACTCCTTTACTGTAGCGGTCGCCTTCAGAAGCGTGCTGTCAAACCTTTTCGAAAACCTGTCGATCTGTTCCAAAGAGGCACCTCCGTAAGCAAAATTAACGAGAGAATCAAACAAAAGCCACCATAAAATATGATAGCGGTATCATAGTTATCTTGAGTCAATTATATAACACAAAACTGGGAGAAATTAAACACCCGTCCATGAGCTAACTTAAAACGCGAAAAAACTTGACATGATATCTGATTTTGGGATAGAATGAATTGATATATATGATAGCGGTATCATAATGAATCGTGTATCTGGATTTTGAGCAGGTGATGAGTTATGGCAACAACGCTGGACGACATTGCAAAAGAGACCGGTCTCTCTAGGGCAACGGTAGCGAGGGCGATCGGGAA
>NZ_JFHJ01000104.1:0-1122 GCF_003666285.1 Mesotoga sp. HF07.pep.5.2.highcov
TCGCTTATAACGTTTCTGCTGTTTATAAGCTCCTGTTTATGCAAATAAAAGCAGTAGGCGCAGTCGAGATTGCATAGGGCTCCCGTGGGTTTGACCATAACGTGAAACGCATTTATACTTTCCCTCGTTCTCCTATCGACTGCGCCCTCTGCCATTTACTGCTCTCCCTCTATGCGAGCTATTTCCTTATTCGTTCTAGTGACCCGTAATGATTTCAACTACAGGTGGATATTCAAGGAATGTGTCAATATGTTTCTTCATGGCTTCCAAGAAGAGATCTGTGAAAACCAGTTTTCTTATGGAGACGTTGTGTTCTTCCTTCGGATCCAGATAGAGATTGTACAGGTGATAATACGGGAAGGCCATTATGTAACCGGTAAAGCCTCCGGGATTAACGATTCCCTCTCCCGAATCCGATTCGGCAAACTGTACGTATTTGTACTCGGCTACCCTTACGGCAGAGAAGTAGCTCATAAGCCAGTAGTAGATGTACTTCCTGTTTGAGAGTCCCTCCTCGGCTAGGAGGAATGAAGTCTGGTCTACTCCGTCGATAAACCTGTCTGTAGGGATAGAATCGGTTGCGCCCGCAAGTGTAAGGCATGTATTGAAGATATCGGCAATGTCGAAGAGGCCGTCGGAGGCCCGTCCAGGTTCTATCATTCCCTTCCAGTAGAAGATTGCGGGTACTCTGACGCCACCTTCCCAGGTTGAACCTTTCGCACCTCTAAACGGCGAATAAGCGCTGTCCGGCCATGATTCCATCTCTGGGCCGTTGTCGGACGCGATGAAAATCAGTGTGTTCTCGAGTTGTCCAGTTCTCTCGAGCGCTGCGACCAGCTCACCCAGTATGTCGTCAAGTTCGACTATTGTGTCTTTGTAAACCTGCTTGGCCGGAGACGACCCCTCATACTCGTCTCTGGGATAGTTGTCAAAGTGAGCTCCCCTCGTGCAGTGGTAAAGGAAGAACGGCTGGTCGCTATCGGCCATCTTTTCAATAAATTCAATCGAGTAGTCTTTCCAGTACTCGTCTAGATGTGAAGATACCTCGATATCTATCTCTTTAACCTGTTCGATTGTGCCGCCCTTTTCTGCGTGAACCCAGTACTTCTCGAAAGCCCACTC
>NZ_JFHJ01000595.1:0-513 GCF_003666285.1 Mesotoga sp. HF07.pep.5.2.highcov
GATAAATGCCTTTTTCATCGCCAAACCCCCTTTCGGTTTTTTGTTCCTGAAAGTCAGGAGATTTTTCCAAACTTTCTGAGTGTATCTTTCAATACTGCCACTTCGTCTTCTTCGATTTCCATTAATGGTGGCCTTACACGTGCGACATCAAGTCCGGAGTGTAATGCAAAGGCCTTCTTCACCGCCGGCAATGGATTTACTAAACGCCTGTTCCTTCCAAAGAATGCGCTGAACAGCGAATACAACTCTTTGAAACTGCCAGTTGCTTTCGTGGCGTCGCCTGAAAGGAATTCCTCGATCAGATTTCTCATCATATCGCCGATAACGTGGGATCCTCCGCTTATCACACCAATTCCTCCCTGGCTCATGACAGAGAGAACCATCAGATCATCGCCGGAATAGACAACTATCTTTCCCTCGGTTGCTTTCAAGAAGGCAGAGGTTTGCAGAGGATTTATTCCCGCTTCATCCTTGACCGCCACGATATTCTCAAATTCGGTGAGTTTTGCAAGG
>NZ_JFHJ01000639.1:0-1926 GCF_003666285.1 Mesotoga sp. HF07.pep.5.2.highcov
AGTGGTAACTACAATACTCGAAGGGCCGAAGCAAATAAGGCTCTCGAAATACTCGGGAAGAACAGTTATCGAGAGGTCTCCATGATTGATCTCTTCCCTAACAGAGGTAAACTTGGTGATCTATACTACAGAAGAGCGCTACATGTTGTTTCTGAGAATATGAGGGTTCTAGAGGCCATGAAGATGATGTCGAACTCGAATTTCGAGAATCTCGGCCGAATATTGATTCAGTCCCACGAATCACTGGCTCTTGATTATGAGGTAACTTGCGAAGAGACTGATTTTATCGTTGACACTCTACGAGAAATTGGAGGTGTCTCCGGTGCAAGAATGATAGGAGCAGGATTCGGCGGTTCGGTACTCGCTTTATGTGAAAAGATTGAGATGAAAAAAATAGTTGAAGTCATGAAAATCAGATACAAAGAGAGATTTGGAATTGATCTCGACTCTTATGAAGTAAGACCGTCAGATGGAGCGAGAGAAGTGGATGCCACCTTCCCGCTTTAATATGTGTTTGGACAGTCGGGCAGAGAGTACTATTCCATCCGTCTCTTTGTAGTTCTTTCTAAGGAGGAGTTGCATGAAAGTCAATTTGGGTATTGTGGGTGCCGGAATAGCATCTAGGGAGCTCCATCTGCCCGCGTTGAGAAGACTGACCGAGTTATTCAAGATTACGGCCGTGAACAGCAGGACTAGAAGAAAGGCTGAGGAATTTGCCAAAATAGCTGGTGGCGATGTTGAGGTCTTTGATTCGTATGAAGAAATGCTGAATTCTGATGTTGTGGACGCTGTTGTGCTTGCAGTTCCAATTGCCTTGAATCCACAAATGATTGAGGCGGCAAGAAAGGCAAACAAGCCGGTTATCTGTGAGAAGCCAGTAGCAGCCACTACTAAGGAAGCCATCCGATTGTTGCATCTTCCAGGTAATACTCCCATTTATATAGCGGAGAATTACAGGCACATCGAGGTTTACAGAAAGGCCGAAATACTTATCAAGGAGGGAAGACTTGGCAAGCCTCTGGCATTCAGCTGGTTGAAGTGGGTAGATTTCGGGCAGGACAACAAATACGTTCAGACTAAGTGGAGGCAGACGCCTCAGCACATCGGTGGATTCATCTCTGATGGAGGGGTACATGATGTGGCCGCGCTTCGCAAAATTCTTGGTAACGTTGAGGAAGTAAGCGGCTTTTCGGAGAAGAATTTCGACTATCTTGGTGCTGAAAACTCCGCGGTCTTCAATATGACTCTGGGTTCCAATGTGATTGGTAACTATTCCGTCGTCTATGGCGCCCCCGCTTCTCTAAATAGATTTGAAATAGTCTGCACAGAAGGAATAGTCCAAGTTGACAAAGACGAAGCTACTCTTGAGATATATTCCAGCGACAGGGAGAAACTCTTTCTTAATAAAACAGATGGTTTTGCCGAAGAGTTTACTGATTTTCACAGGGTGTTAGAGGGTCAGATTAACTCTCTGGGATCAGTTGAAGAGGCAGTTATGGATCTTGCCACCATAGAAGCGGGACTCATTTCCGCAAAAGAGAAGAGAGTTGTAAGAGTTGACTCTTTGCTAAACGAAAGCTGAGATATATATGCGGGGATTCAACACAAGAGCAATTCACGCTGGTGAAGAGAAAAAGATAAACGATGCGGTTAGCACACCCATCTTTCAAACATCTAACTTCTTGGCAGATGACGTGAAGTACATGGACGAAAGCTCGGAAGTTCTTTACACAAGGGTTGGAAATCCCTCTATTGGAGTCGTAGAAAGAAAGCTATCGGATCTGTTCGGCGGAACTGGCGGCGTCTTCTTCTCATCTGGAATGGGTGCCATAACTACTGTTTTTCTGTCCATTCTCAAATCCGGAATGAACCTGGTGATCTCGAGAAATATCTATGGAGGAACGCAAAGCCTTATCTCCGATCTGC
>NZ_JFHJ01000035.1:0-4241 GCF_003666285.1 Mesotoga sp. HF07.pep.5.2.highcov
ATCGTTCTGGTTTTCATTTGTCTGCTTCTTCTTATCGGGAGGATCTCTGGACTCAAGTCCTTCATTACTCTTACTCTCACGGGCTTGATAGTAATCAAAGTGATGCTGCCTTTGATTCTTAAGGGGTTCAACCCCATTGGTGCTTCTTCGCTGTCGGCGGCAGTAATCACTATTCTTACCTTTGCAATCGTTGCCGGAGTGAACACAAAGTCCCTATCAGCAATCTTTGGTACGTTATGTGGTGTGCTTTCTGCAAGCTTAATAGCATATGTAACCGGTTCGCTGGCGAACCTTACCGGCTTAAGCAGCGATGAAGCAACAATGCTTGTCTACATACCCCAGAATATTGAATTCGATTTTATGGGCCTGCTCTTCGCAGGGATAATCATTGGAACGCTCGGTGCTGTTATGGATGTTGCCATGTCTATCTCTTCGGCAATGTACGAGATGAAATCCATTAACCCAGAAATGACAACGGGCAAACTCGTGAAGTCTGGCTTCAATATTGGCAGGGACATAATGGGAACCATGACTAACACCCTTATTCTCGCCTATACGGGAAGTTCAATTTTCCTAATGCTCGTCTTTCTTGCGTATGAGACGACAGTTATAAGGATAATCAACATGGATGTAATTGCAACGGAGATTATTAGAGCCGTTTCCGGGAGCATAGGAATAATACTCTCAATACCTGCCACTGTTCTTCTTTCGGCCTTTCTTCTTAATAAGTATGGAGTTAGAAGCGGTTCAACGGCCGGAAAGCAATGATTTTCGTACGCATCGATTTCTTGCACACAAACACTACTGTCTTCTCAGGCTTGTAATGGTAAACCTTCAACCTGTACTGTCAACCATTTTCATTATCTCTAGAGAGGCTCCTGATAATCGTTTTTATCGATTGATCATATGTAAATACAGGTCACAACAATCTTCTAATTCAACGAAAAAAAGTGCGATTTGCAATCAGTAATAATTTTCGAAAATCAAAGGCCGCCCACTAGGGACGGCCTCTTTTGAACAACCTTTAATACGAAAGGAGTGCTATGAGACGCTATTTTGCTTTGTAACCGTCATCTCCGAAGATGTGACCTTCGTCGTATCCAACTGCATCAAGCCACCAGTCAGGATATCCTGCCGAAGAACCAACATTCGGAATGTTTATGTACCCATCTCTGTACTTCGTAATTAGATATTCGTTGAAATCCCATACCTGGTCCATAACATCATTAGTGATACCGGCAACGTAATCTGTGAGGAACTCCTTACAGAGTTCGGGATCAACTTCGTAAAGCTTGAGTGCAGCAGCCTCTATTGCAGGCTGAACCGCGAAGAGCTTGTCTTCAATCTTCTGTTGAAGGGCCTGTATCTCAGGATAAATGTAGCTGAATTTTAGTTCTGCCCAGTTGCCCATGAAGTTCATTGCCCAACCGGCTACATTACGATCGAATTCATGGAGATTTCCGTGATCAAATGCGTAGGGGACGTCGTTGATACCACAGTATAGAGGAACTAGTATCGATTCGTGCGGTGCAGCTGCGCCGAACCATATTACTCCACCGATTGGATCGGGAAGCCAGCTTCTTACCTGTGAAACAAAGACATAATCACATCTGAATATTGAAATCGCCCTTTCCCAGCTGCCCTTTATTAGCTTACTGGAGCCTGCGTAGCGATTTGGATTGCCAAAAGGTCCTGCTGCGAGTCCTTCGGTAAGATCAAATTCCGTACCCTCGTAGAAATCCCTGAACAGAGAAATCACGTCGGCAACAGAGAGTTTTTCATCGGGGACAACGGAGAACGGGTAATCAGTTGTAAAGCCGTCTTCTACCCATGGAGAAAACTCTTTTGAAGGAGCCACTCTGTCAAGAACTCTCCAGATTCTTCTCAAACTGTAATATGGCTGAGAATATTCACCTGTGCTAACTGTTGCCATCCAGTCGATAGGACCCGTGCTAGGATCATACCAGCCTGCTTCCGTTGCAACTTCGATCAGATTTGGAGAGAACATCATATCTGGATTTTCCGGATCTAGCTCTCTAATTCTGAAGATGTTGGCCTCGACGAAGACTTCACCATCGGGAACCTTTTTGGCTGCCCATAGTGCACTCTTCTTGTCCGGTGATGCACAGACTTCGAAGACCCATGCTTCGTTAGGATCTGTCACTGTAAGAGTTTCTCCCCATCCGTAATAACCGTATTCAACGGCGAGATCTCCCATGAGCTTGACTGCATCTCTGGCGGTTGTACATCTCTCAAGAGCTACCTTTGAAAGAGCCGAAATATCAAAGATACACTCGTTTGCTACGGGCTGAGCGTAGACCTTTGCTGAGCAGGTACATTCGCCGATGGCAACCTGATGTTCGTTGATAACTCCGTAAGCAGCTTCGTAATAGGCGAAAGTGTGCTCGACTTGATCAATGTAGCCAAGTGGTTCGTAAGGTGAGAAGTTAGGATCATCGTATGTTGGACCCATATCCTTACCAATATATCGAGGATACGGTTCGTGGAACGGGTAAACCGGTCTCTTTGAACCTGCCTCGAAATCGGCCGCTGGAATGTAAACATACCTGAAATCGCACTCTCCACAGTCGCATGAATGACTCGTCATTACTGAGCCATCAACAGATGCACCCTTGGTCACAACTACAGTTGTGCATGCCCAACCAAGACTTACGATTGCGGCAACCACAATCAGGACTAACAACGTTTTGCGCAAATGAAACCCCTCCTACAAAATGATTTATGGGGAACATCCCCAGTTTAGAGGCCTTTGACCTCTTAAAGCACATGAAAAAACCTCGCCATGTGACTACGTCAAGAAAACACAGCCCATTAGCTGTTTCATAAGAATTGAGGTGTATCATCTCTTTCCTAGAGAATTGCGTCGTTTGAAAGGCGCAAGTAAGAATCATTGTGAGACAAGTCCGTTTCACAAAATTCGATGCTTTGATGAGATAGTATACAGGTACTCCACAGCAATGCAAGGATAAATCGCTCTATTGTCTCAGAAGCATTTTGTCTAGGATTGCCTGCAATGAGATCTCTCAACCACATTATAACAGGAAATACTGTGACAAGCTAACTTTTTTGGAATTTGAAACAGAAGTTTTAAATAGGATATATTTGCTCCGATCTAAAGTGTGGAAAATGAGGAGAAGCAGACTCGATTTGTTCGAATATGAGATAGCGGAATAAAATGCACTGAAGTGCATCCGTGAAGGCGAAGCTGGAACGAATTCTCCAGGTGACAATTATAACTTCGTAGGGAGTCGATTCGAACCTGGTCTGCCGACGCAGAATAAGAAACGAATTTCGCTGCTCGTTTAACGCTTCGAAAAGACGTCCTCCGCCGTCCAAAATCAATGATTTGCTTTCCGATTGGATCAAAATCGTTAGGGAAGAAAGAGGCATGAGAACAGAGGCACGAAGATGGAGATCAAACGACGCAATCCGACATACTGAAAGATCAGTCGTAAGTTCTCAGTTCCTAGTTGGAGGTTAAAGACCCGAAAGCAAAAACACAACAGCCCGTCATTCTGAACTTGTTTTAGAATCTCGATCCTTAGAGACGCTGATCGATGTGAAGAGCCATCCCAAAAAAGAGCAGTTCTTCGTTCCGACGCTACGCGTCCAGGTTCTTGGTTCTTCGTCAGGGATTCCGTCTGAACTTGTTTCGGGATCTTTGGAGACAATTACAACGAATGAATATATAAGTGGAAGGATGACACAGCAAAGAACTGAATGTAGTGTTTTTACTTTTGGCACACCGCAGTTTGCAACTGCTCTCATGAAAAACCAAGGACGGCTCTTCACGGTGCTTAGCAACTCTCAGCAAGTGCCCAGCGGCTCTCAAAACCGTGATGCTGAAACGAGCATCACGTGATTTCACGTTTTCAGAAAGCCCGCCGGGATACTGAAACAAGTTCAGACACGATGTGACGTATTCGCAGTCACAACAATGTAATCTCGAACTTGTTTAGGGATCTGCTTTTCGATCCAATCGAAGGACCGGCTTTCTGAGCATGATGGAACTCTTGACAATGAACGTGGACGCGGAGCGTTCACCGGCCAGCGGGTATTTGTTCTTAAGCGCACAGCGGCTCTTTCAAAGGATGGGACCATGCTCCTGGACGACAACCAAGGACGTGTTTCTTGAGGATGACGGTATGTGAGGTTCTCGGAACGATCTTGATCTTCACACCTCTGTCCTCTGACCACGGTTTCAAACAAAAAGGAGAGTC
>NZ_JFHJ01000537.1:0-909 GCF_003666285.1 Mesotoga sp. HF07.pep.5.2.highcov
ATTGTTCTCGTTACCCAATACGTTTCTCTCGGATCACTCTTGGCTCTGGCTATCCTCTCCGGAATACTCTTTCTCACAGAGGGGTATGCGGTTGGCCTATGGATGCTAGCCTTCTTCGGACTCTCACTTTTCAGACACAGAAAAAACGTTGTGGCCCTCTTTAGAGGTGAGGAAAGAAAAACCGATCTCATCGCTGCCTTCAAGCGGAAACGCAACGAAATAAAAAATCGTTAGGCAGTTTCCTGGATGCATCTGTGAAAAGCTGCTCGTGATCGCCAGTCGCGCTAAGTGCGACCAGTCCTTGCTTCGTAAAGGCCAGTTCCGACTTCGTAGTAAAAATCCGCAAGGCGATTGCTGTGGATTGCAGATCGCTGCTGAAAAACCGTTTTCGTCCATCCCAGAGAATGACCCGCCCTTTGGAAGAGCATTAAGGGCGGTTCTTCGTTTGTCGAAGAGAGCTTATCCTTGGTTCCAGAGCGAGGATTTGTTTTTCGTTCTTGAATAAGGTCAAAAAACCATGACCTAGATGCTGAAACAAGTTCAGCTGACGGATTTAGACGCTTTCGGAACAAGCATTCGTTGCCATTCCAAGGAGCCTGCCCTGAAGCTTGCCCCAATATGCTCCTGTTTGGGGTCTCTGTTCAGGCAAACTGCACGGGATCTCATGTCTTCAAGCCTCTTACCTCTGCCCTCTCACATCTTTTTTCCATGAACCTGGACGCGTAGCGTCGGAACGAAGAACCGGTCCTCTTGTCGGAGGACAGTTGACGGACAACGTAGTCTTCAGCAGTGATCAGCGTATTTTAGCAAGCGTCCAGCGATCAGCGAAAAGCGGGTCTTTGATGGGAGATCCCGCACAGGAGCGCTGCGGGATGACAAAGTGAGTGGATTCAGGGCGAACTTTACGGG
>NZ_JFHJ01000459.1:0-1169 GCF_003666285.1 Mesotoga sp. HF07.pep.5.2.highcov
CCTTGAAACCGACAATCCAACGTTTATTGCGGGCCTGTTACCGGCATAGAAGAGGTTGGGATCCAGGTAGATCTGCCCATCCGTAATTGATATGACGTTTGTCGGTATGTATGCGGAAACGTCATTTGCCTGTGTCTCAATTATCGGCAGGGCAGTCAAAGAGCCACCGCCGAAATTCTCGTTGAGTCTGGCGGCTCTCTCAAGCAATCTTGAATGCAGGTAAAAGACATCTCCGGGATAGGCTTCTCTTCCAGGCGGCCTTCTGAGAAGTAGAGATAGTTCTCTGTAAGCAGATGCGTGTTTTGAAAGATCGTCATAGATCACGAGCGAATCCTGTCCTTCGAACATGAAGTGTTCGCCCATCGCAGCTCCTGCATAGGGTGCCAGATAAGAAAGCGCGGCAGTGTCTGAAGCTGAAGCGAAGACTATCGTTGTATATTCCATTGCCCCAAACTGATTAAGCTTGTCGATAATCCTTGCAAGGGCTGCCGTTTTCTGGCCGATAGCAACATATATGCACTTAACGTTCTGACCTTTCTGATTGATAATCGTATCGATAGCTATTGCTGTCTTACCTGTCTGTCTGTCTCCAATAATTAGCTCTCTCTGGCCACGGCCAATTGGGATCGTAGCATCTATCGCCTTTATTCCCGTCTGAAGAGGGGTGTCTACTGGCTTTCTCATGACGACACCTGTTGCCTTTACGTCGACAGGCCTGAAGCTCTTCGTATCGATCTGTCCCTTTCCATCCAGTGGAATTCCCAGGGGATTAACCACTCTACCGAGAAGCTCGGGTCCCGTAGGGACTTCCATAATTCTGGCCGTTCTTCGAACCAGGTCTCCTTCTTTTATCTCTTTGTATCCCCCAAGAATAACGATACCAACGTTATCCTCTTCAAGGTTCAGTGCAAGACCGTAGACACCGTTATCGAACTTGACAAGTTCGTTTGCCATAACCCCTTTCAGACCATAGGCTCTCGCTATGCCATCGCCGATCTGAATTACCTTTCCGGCTTCAAAATAATCAAACTCTATGTCAGTCTTCTCTAGCTGATTCTGTATTACTTTCGTGATCTCAGATGGACTGATCTTCACTCAATCACCTCCCGAGGGCCCGAGCGCAGCTCCTGGCTCACTCTTTTTAAACGACCACTGAGACTAGTGTCGAT
>NZ_JFHJ01000245.1:0-1411 GCF_003666285.1 Mesotoga sp. HF07.pep.5.2.highcov
AGCTCCATATCCCTTTCCTTTCTCAGAGAGTAGAACTCCTGCTGAGCTTGAACAAGCCTCTTTGAATACTCAGTGACAACTCCTATGGAATTTGTGCTAGAAGCAGCCCCAAACTCCTTCAATAGTCTTTCCCCTCGAAGAAAGACTTCCTCCACTTCCTTCTCGCTCTTAGCATCTCTTAGATCGGAAAACACTTTGTCCATCGCAAGCTTGAAGAACTCCAGATTCTCCGGAAACTTGCTTGTCGCAGCACCGAGGACAAGCCTGCTTTCGAAGTCCTGATTGCGGTGCTGTAGTTCCTTCAGGCGACGCAGATAATCCTCAGGACCCGGCTCCTTTCGAAACTTGATTGCATAGGGACCTAGAAAGATACCTCCCTCTCTCAATATCAACCTGTATGCAACATAGCCAAGCAAAATCGCCACGACTATCAGCAGAAAAAGCATAGGAATCCCTCCTGTAACATACCTTCAAATAGGATAATACCATTTTTCGATTGTAAGCGGGTCAAACAAGTACTGACAACCACCGACGCTTTTTATGAATACGAGCTGCAACAGTAGGGACACTCGGGAAAAGCCGTCCGATCATTTACCGTGTGTAAACCTTTCGGGATTTCTTTGCCATTTTGCGAGGAAACTGCCTGAAAGGGCCGTTATCACTGGCTCTGGAATATATCTTATCATGAGATAAAGAACACCCATGTTGATAATCCAGTAAGCAAACCAGAATCTTTCCATGATCTCTATTGGGTCGCCAATCAGATCGAAGAGAGGATAAACGAGAAACCCCGCTGCGATGTGGTAGCCAAGAACAAAAAGCGTTCTCCTGCCAAATAGCGACAGAACATTCCTCACAGCCTTGCTTTTCTGCAGAATCTGAGAGAGTCCGGAAACGGCGATTATTCCAATAATAGCAGCAATGACGTAGAGGAATGGCAAAGTGCCGAAATAGTCCTCCATCAGGTAAACTTCATTACAAAAGGCAGAAGTAACTACATAAAGGCTACAGGCTAATGCGGTGAAAAGAAATGAAAGCCTTTTTGAAAAAAGATCGCGGGATCTCACAAACTTACCCAACGCAAAATAAGGAAGGACGGCCAGCGCTACATCGAGTTTGAATGGAAGCGATCCATAAAAAAAGTACATGGAAACAAAACCTATGGTAATCCCAACAATCAGTATTCTAAGCCTTCTCAGAAGCGAGTAGTATATTTCCATGACAAAGACGGCGGGGAGAAACCATAGAGGAATTATGTTCAAAGGAATAATGCCAACCGCCGTCCTAACAGTTAAGATGTTTGCTATCACAGACCCCAAAGTGAAATTCATCTCTTGCCTCGGCACTATTGCTCTTGCTATAAGCCAAATAGCGGTATTTGCTAAAGCCATGGTGTAGTACGGAATCATGA
>NZ_JFHJ01000134.1:0-1051 GCF_003666285.1 Mesotoga sp. HF07.pep.5.2.highcov
TAAGCGCTCCTCTCCCGATAAGTCGAAGGGAAAAAACTCAAGGAGCCATAAGAAATCACGTTGACAAGCTATCAAGCTCTTAATAATTAGTTGCCTTATGTAAGAAGCGCAGTGCACCGGTATTTTGAAGTCCTTCATGGTAAAGTGATTTTGGTTTTCTACCTGGAATGGTCTCTGTTCATTCTGATCTCGGCAGACCTCATTCATGGTGAAACAAGAATAGAAAGATTCACCAATCTTAGGTAAAATTACTTCTTCGGCGAGCAAACATGGTATATTTTTTACAAGTCACTCTGAGAAGAGGTGCTATATGGAGATTATTCGCCTCAAGAAAGACAAGAAGAGCTTTGATATCACGGACACACTACCATTTGCGATCGCAATCCTCGATGAGGTTTACGATGGTGATATAAACGTTGCGATACATGATTTGAAGTCTACTAAAATTGGGAAGGATCTTCTGACAATAGGTGGTTTAGCGGAAACTTTCGACAATGTTGTAACTCCCGAAAACTACGCTCCCATAGAATACGAGGAATTCAATGATTACTTGAAAGAGACAGGTCTCTCTGTGGCTTCTTTTACTAGAGGTACATTTTCGGGGTTTCAGGACAAAATACTCTCTATAGCTGATCGGGGTGACTATGAAAGCGCCCAGAAGTTTCTTGATTTGCTCATGGATGCAAATGTTGACAAAGCGACGGTTTGTGAGCTGAAAGGCTCTATTTTTCTAGAGTCAGGTGATGAAGAAGAGGGAATTAAATGGCTTCAAAATGCTCTAAAGATAGATTCTTCACTTGTTACAGCGTATTCATTTCTTGGTCAGACATTCTATAACAGAGGTGATTTTGATAGTGCGGCAGATTGTTGGCAAAGGGAGATTGCAGCTTCTCCCGATCACCTTGTCACCTACTTCATGTTAACTGATGCCTATATTAATGCCGGTCGAATGGATGAAGCTCTGAATGTTCTCAAAGACCTTTCGAAAAGAGATCCAGACAGTATTCTTACAAAGGTGGAAATGGCCGAACTTTACGAAAAGATGGGAAAC
>NZ_JFHJ01000388.1:0-604 GCF_003666285.1 Mesotoga sp. HF07.pep.5.2.highcov
CTTAACGAGGCCTTTGCAAAGGGGAGGGAGCTCGTTGACCGTGGCGCCATAGTTGCACTGGCATCGGACTTCAATCCAGGTTCATGCAATATTTATGATCCCTTTTTCATAATCTTTCTAGCTGTTTCCCGTTGCGGTTTGTCTGTAGAAGAGGCAATAATCGCGTATACTGTGAACGGCGCTAAAGCCTTGTGCCTTGAGGATAGAAAAGGGAGGATCGAGGCAGGATTCGATGCCGACCTTGTTCTGATAAAGGCCGGTGATTACAGCGAAATAGCATACAACTTTTCCAGGAACATTGTAAGGGGAGTAATAAAGAGCGGAAAAAGGGTAAGATGAATATTAGGATTGTTGGTACAGGAAAACCAAAGTCAAATTTCATTGTTGAAGGTATAGAACAATACAGAAAGTGGCTTGGTGCTTTTGGAAGAGTTGATCTAGAATATTTCCCGCTTGGTGGCACGACCGCCAGAGAAAGAGAGCAAGTGAAGGAGAGAGAGGGCAGAAGATACTTGAAAGCTGCAGATTCGCAGGACAAGATTCTGCTTCTTGATGCCCAAGGGGAACAGTACTCCTCGCAGGAGTTTGCACGAATGCTTGAAAA
>NZ_JFHJ01000100.1:0-1026 GCF_003666285.1 Mesotoga sp. HF07.pep.5.2.highcov
TGCAAGAAGAAGAATAGCAGCTCCCCTTTCTTTGTGAGCCAAGAGAGTTTTGTAGACGAATTCCATGGCTCCAATGTCAAGCCCTCTTGTAGGATGCTCCGCGATTATGAGACAGGGCTTTGTTGAAAGTTCCCTGGCGAGAACGAGCTTCTGCAGATTTCCCCCCGAAAGAAACCTAGCCTGGGTTTTCGTTGAAGGAGTCGATATTGAATAATCTGAGATCAACTCTTTGGTTGCTCTCTGCATTGCCCTCGTGTTCAGATTAAAGGGCGATTGAGGGAGATACATGGAGTACGAGTTCTTCATGAACACGTTTTCTGTAATAGATAATGAAGGGCAAGTTGCAACGGCTCTCCTGTCCTGAGGAATGAAAGCTACACCACCCTTTATTCTTTGGGCGACGTCAGTGTGACGAAGTACCTTGTCGTTTAACACCACTTTGCCCTGGACAGGCTTTCTAAGACCGTAAATTGCCTCTGCAAGTTCTCTCTGACCGTTTCCGGCGACCCCTGCAATACCCAATATTTCGCCCGATTTTATGCTCAGACTGAGATTTTTTACTGCTTCAAGATTCTTGTCATTCTTAACGGTGAGATTCTCTACCTGAAGTACTGTTTTTCCAGGTTCGGTCCTGGGTTTGTCGAAATCTAGCAACACATCTCTTCCCACCATCATTCTGACCAGGGAGCGTCTGTCTACTGAATCCCTTACCTCTGTTCCAACAACTTTTCCGCCCCTCAGAACGGTGACTCTGTCGCTAATCTCAAGAACCTCGTCCAGCTTGTGACTTATAAAAATCACCGATGAGCCTCACTCACTAGCTTCCTCATAGCCTTGAACAGTATCTCCGTTTCCTGGGGAGTTAAGACGGCAGTCGGCTCATCAAGGATTATCACTTTAGCTCCAGTGTAAAGAAGTTTAAGAATTTCTATTCTCTGTTTCTCTCCCACCGAAAGAGTCCAGACCCGTGCCCTGGGATTGACTGGAAGATCATAGTTTTTGCCCAACTTTTCGATGCTTGATTCG
>NZ_JFHJ01000662.1:0-2119 GCF_003666285.1 Mesotoga sp. HF07.pep.5.2.highcov
GCGTTTCCAACTACGGCAGCTTCACTGATCTTCGCTTCTTCGAGCCTTTCTAGAAGTAGTGTATAGAGGCTCTCTTTCACAGCAATCTGTCTTTCAAGATCAAGTAGCTGCTGTTCCTTTGCAGGTAGGCTTCTGAGTTCAGATTGATATTGATCTCTCAGGAGACCCACCGCCTGAATTGAAGCTTGAAGTATTTGGAACCCGGCTTCCGAACTGATGACTCCTGTCATAATCTGCTGATAAGCTGGATTTAAAGTCATACCTTGACCGGAGGTTATGAACTCATTCTGTATCTGTTCCTCGATCAAGCTCTCGGTCTTTGAGATCTCTGTTATCTTCGACCTAACTCTTGGATCGGTTTTCGGATACTGTTCCTCTAGAGAAGCAAGCTCCACCTGCAAAGTTGCGAGACTTTGCCTCAGACTCGTCAGAACTGGGTTAACAGAGAAGCTCTCGGAGGTTTGCACCCACAAAGCCTTTATGCTTTTCGAATCATTGCTGTCGAAATCATCGAGCATACTTTGATAGGTCTCGATTTCCGCTTTCTTCTCTTCAGCGGATATCATAAGTTCGTTGTACTGCTTGTCATAACTACTAAGCATCTGAAAAAGAAGATCGGCATGCTTGTCGAGAACGTAAATTCCGGTCTCCTCTTTGAAATCCTTTATCCTATCTGTAGCCTCATTCAGATCACTTTCTAGTAGAGGAATCTGCGCCTCGATGAATTCTCGTTTTCTTGTCAAATCTCTTTTGGATAACTCTGCGAGCTTTGTATTATAAACATCGGCTAGTGTATTGGCGATATCTCTTGCGAGAATTGGGTCCCTGTTCTGAACCGAGACTCTGACAATTCTTGTATCCTTGACTGGAGAGACCGTTATCATTGAAGAAATCGTGCGTGTTAGTGATGTCACAAGATCTTTCTGTGAATATCCTTCCGCAAGAAGTCGGTTCTTTGTCTCTTCTGAATAGATTCTGTCCACCAAATCAAGCACTTCAATAATCTCTTCAATGTTTGTCCGGCTCTTAATCAGTTCAACTTCAGTGGAGATGTTCGATCCCGAACTACCGGTCAGGGAACTACTGAAGAGATCACTTACTGAAGATTGTGATGTGGGGTCGACCTTTATTGTAACGCTGGCTTCGTAAATAGGAGTAGCGAAAATGAGGTAGATTCCCGTCACAACAACAACTGCGAGCACTATAGAAACGAAAAGGATCATCCGTTTCTTAAACATTCTAAGAATATCTTCAAGAGTCAGTTCTCTGTAATCACTACCCTCGAACTCGCTCACTAAAGCACCTCCATCTAGAGAAAAGAATCGTTCAGAAAAAGTCTGTATCGATCATCATCGAAGTCGATAAGCAGTCTGTTATCGCCTTGTTTGTGCTTATCGCTTCCAGTAATATCCGCAATCCTCCGATCAACAAGAACTCTTGCCTTTGAATCCTTATCAAGGCTGTTCCAGTTAACCTGAAATAGAACTCCCATGTCTCTTAGCCTGTGTATTTCGTCTGTTGGTTCTACCTTCCCAAAGATAAATCCTACCTTTTTGAAAAGATAATGATATCTTTCCAAATGAGCGAGTATGATTCTAAACCCCGTACTTTGAAGCTTTCCTATGACTTCAAAAAGGTAATGTGGTTTCTGCTGAGTCGAGAGCTCTACTAGCAGAAAATTGGACTCACCCATTGTGATCAAATCAGATTCTAACACCTCAGGCCTAAGAAAGATTTCCGAACCAAGCAGAACTTCGACCGAATGATTATTCAGTTCGAATCTGAATTCATGCCATCGCCTCATTATTTCCGCAGGATCTGAAGGACTTATGGGAGAGAACAAATGGGGCGTCAAATAAAGCCTTTGCAGCCCCTTAAGTTTCATTTCTTCCAGGATTGCTAATGATTCCTCGATTTCCTCCACACCATCATCCACTGCGGGAAGCAAATGGCAATGAGAGTCAATATTCAAGTTCCTCAAACCTCACTTAAATATGCCAACTGCTGAATTCACTATGCTTAGCGATGACGCAACAATCGACATAATATCTTTAATATTCACTATTGGGGACTGCGGAACGAAGATTATATTTCCCGGTATCAGCGGGATATTCCCCTT
>NZ_JFHJ01000343.1:0-1189 GCF_003666285.1 Mesotoga sp. HF07.pep.5.2.highcov
TCTCTGGCCTTCTGAAACTCCAGAAAGAAGACTGGGGAAGCCAGAAAAAGGATTTCGAGAGCCTTGTCAGCCCGGTAAGAGACAATCTCGAAAAGCTCGAGAAAAATGTTAAAGAACTTGAATCGAAAAGGGAAGGAGCTTATAAAGCTCTTGAAGAACAGCTGAAGATGCTTTCCGAAGCCAACACCGACCTCAGACAGGGCGTAACGGATCTCAAGAGCGCCTTGAGGAACAGATCGACACGCGGCCGTTGGGGCGAGATAGAGCTTCGACGCATTGTTGAGCTCAGCGGGATGACCGAGCATGTTGACTTCGTGGAACAGGAGTCTATCGATAACGGTAGACCGGACATGATAGTGAAGCTGCCCAATAACGCCTTCATTCCCGTCGATGCCAAAGTGCCGCTGGACAGTTATTTGACAGCGCTGGAAGAAGAAGACGAATCTCTTAGAAAGCAGCTCATGGGTAACTACGCGAAGAATGTCCGCGATACCGTTAACAGGCTTGCCGGCAAGAAATACTCTGAGGCCTTCAGTAGAACAGCCGATTTTGTTGTCATGTTCGTTCCTCTGGAGTCGGCAATCAACGCCGCTTTTCTCGCAGATCCTGAACTTTTCGAATATGCCGTTTCAAGAAAGATCCTAATCGCCTCTCCTGTGAATCTCGTTGCGTTGCTAAAGTCCGTCGCGTATGGATGGCAGCAGTATAGTCTTACAGAAAATGCCGAGCGTCTCGTTCAAGCCTCTAAGGAGCTCTATGAAAGATTTCGGGTCTTTTTTTCCCATTACAGCAGATTACAGGGCCATCTTAAGAACGCCGTAAGGGCCTACAATGATGGGGTGGGTTCTTTTGAAAGCAGGCTGCTCCCAAAAGTCAGGGAGATAGAAGCTCTTGCCGAGGTAAACGAAAAACTGGAAGAGATCGAGGAGATCTTGGATGAGCCTAAATCGTCGGATCTTGTCGACCGCAACTGAATTGCTCATCCGTCAGCGCTTCATTGAGGAATATGCTTGAACACGCGAAGTTCTCGTGGTAACGGTGTTTTCTTGACGACCCGGTCCGGCCGCTTCTTGGCATAGTCTTAGTGAGCTCCTCCCGCATCTAATTGTGCTTTTTACTTAATAATCAAATGCAATACCATATGAGATCAAACGAAACATCCTTCGGTGGTTTCAAGATCTTTTATGCG
>NZ_JFHJ01000288.1:0-5632 GCF_003666285.1 Mesotoga sp. HF07.pep.5.2.highcov
CAGATGTATGCAAAGTACAGGGCACAGGGTCATCAGATGATAATTGCCGGCTGGGGTAACGACTACCCAGACCCGGACAACCTTGCGATGGCTCACGCAAGCTACAGGGCAAACCAGCTCGCATGGAGAAATGCGTGGTTCGACGATTACGCGGCGACGCTTTGTGAATGGGGTCAGGTCGAGCCCAATCCTGACAAGCGTGAACAGATTTACAAGGATCTGACTGAATACTGGTTCCACAATGGACCCTTTGCAATGCTTTACCAGACTGTAGAGTTCTGGGGAATTCGCAAAGAAGTCAAGAACTTTGAAGAAGCAGCTTTCGGTTACGGAATGCTGTTCGACTTCACCAAGGTATCTAAGTAAAGTATCCCCCGCCCCGTTCTCTTGAGCGGGGCGTATTCTTTCCCAAAAAAATCAGATATTGATACGGGGGTAATTCTATGAACTTCGGACAATTCTTACTCAGAAGACTATTCTTAATGATCATAGTTCTCTTTGGAGTCGCCTGTATTGTCTTCTTCATAGCAAATGTCATTCCTGCCGATCCGGTCGGCGCCATTCTTGGAGGAAATGCTCCGCCGGAAGCGGTAGATAGATTGAAGGCAAAGCTGGGCTACGATCAGCCTCTAATAATAAGGTTCGGCAATTTTATCACCGGAGCAGTCAGAGGAGATTTCGGCATTTCTTTGAAGACGTCCAATCCAGTTATGGAAGATATCAGGAACTATTTCCCTGCTACGATGGAACTGGCTCTTGTCGCAATAACGATCTCGATCATACTGGGGATAACTCTGGGGATCTTGTCGGCCGTTCACCGTAACAAAGCCATAGACCAGTTTTCTAGAATCTTCTCTATACTAGGGGTCTCGATGCCGGTCTTCTGGATTGGGCTTCTTCTGTTGCTTGTGTTTTATTTCAAGCTGGGCTGGCTCCCCGGGAGCGGAAGACTTGGCTTCTTCACCTATCCGCCTCCAAGAGTGACGGGCATGTATCTTATAGACTCAATCATTGCAGGGCAGTGGGACACATTCAAAGAAGCCCTTATGCATATTCTTCTTCCAGCGTTCGTCCTCGGTTACAATGCGACGGCCTCCATAGCTAGAATTACCAGAGCCAGTATGCTCGACGTGTTGAGGCAGGATTTTATAAGAACTGCAAAATCGAAGGGTTTGAGAAAAAACGTAGTTATTTACCGACATGCACTGCGTAATTCTTTGATACCGACCGTTACGATAATCGGACTCGTATTTGGAAGTCTGCTGGAAGGAGCCGTTCTTACGGAAACGGTCTTCTCCTGGCCCGGTCTGGGTAGATATATAACCACCGGAATGCTCTTCCTTGATTATCCGGCTGTAATGGGCGGTACATTGTATATAGCCTTGATATATTCAATTGCGAATCTTATCGTGGACATTCTTTACGCTCTTCTCGATCCAAGGATGAGGATGTGATCTAGATGGAAAAAACCGTAAAAGTATCTAAGCCATTCATGGATGATTTGAAGCATACAGCTTTTCTCTGGAGAAAGAGCCGCCTCACGATGATCGGTTCGGCTATAATCCTTGTTTTCCTTCTTATGGCAGCCTTTGCGCCACTTATAGCTCCTTACGACCCGGTTCATCAGGATCTCCAGATAAAATTGCAGGCTCCGAGCTGGCAGCATCTCTTCGGAACGGACCAGTTCGGGAGGGACATATTCAGCAGGGTTATCATGGGATCCAGGATCGCGCTCTGGATAATCTTCCTGGTATCGGTCATCAGCGGGTCCATAGGAATTATTGTTGGTGTTACGGCAGGTTATTTCGGTGGCATTGTCGACGAAGTGCTCATGAGGATAACGGACATGTTTCTGGCCTTTCCCAGTCTGGTCCTAGCAATGGCCTTTGCTGCAATGCTGGGTCCGAATCTGACAAACACGATTATTGCCATATCCATTGTCACGTGGACAACCTACGCCAGGCTCTCCCGAGCCGAGGCAATAAAAGTCAAATCGCAGCCATATATTGAAGCTATACGTGCGGTCGGCGGTGGCAATCTTAGAATAATGTTCCTTCACGTTTTGCCAATGTGTATTTCTCCCGTTCTTGTTCAGTTGACTCTCAGAATGGGCACAATAATCCTCACCGCAGCAAGTCTTGGCTTCCTCGGGTTAGGTGTCCAGCCTCCAACACCCGAATGGGGAGCCATGGTTTCCGACGGCAGAAACTACCTGATCGACCAGTGGTGGATATCTACCTTTCCGGGGATATTCATCGCCTTTGTCGTTCTTGGATTCAACCTCCTCGGTGACGGAATAAGAGACATGCTCGATCCAAGGTTGAGGAGGTAATTATATGGAGCTTAGAGGAAAGCTATTAGATGTATCTAACCTCAAAGTATCTTTCTACACATACAGAGGAGTAGTGAAAGCGCTCAACGGTGTCGAGCTCTGGATGGACTCTGGCGAAAGACTTGGAGTCGTGGGGGAGACGGGCTGTGGAAAGTCGGTCACTTCGTTGGCGGTAATGCGCTTGATCGAACAACCCGGAGAGATCCAGGAGGGAAAGATAATCTTCAACGGTAGGAACCTTGTAGAGTTGTCTGAAGAGAAAATGAACAACATACGAGGCGTAGAAATGTCGATGATCTTCCAGGAACCAAGATCCTCCCTAAATCCCGTAATGAAAGTAGGTTACCAGATAGGGAGGCAATCGCCAAGTCAAAGAAGATCAGGATCAAGAATACCTACCCGGAGGTTAAAGAGATGCTCCGCCTTGTCGGCCTTGATCCCGAAAGAGTTATGAACAGTTATCCTCATGAGCTTAGTGGCGGAATGTCCCAAAGAGTGATGATAGGAATGGGCCTTGCAAGTCATCCAAAGCTGCTAATCGCAGACGAGCCAACATCTGCGCTTGATGTTACCATCCAGGCTCAGATTCTTGAGTTGCTCGACGAACTGGCCAAAAAGATGGGCAACGCAGTCATGTTGATTACGCACGATATGGGTGTCGTTGCCGAGTTCTGTGACAAAGTCCTTGTAATGTACGCCGGAAACTCGGTCGAATATGCGTCTACAGCCACACTGTTCGAAAAGCCGTTACATCCTTACACGGGTGGTCTACTCCAGGCGGTACCGAGAGTGGGAAGAACAGATGAACTCAAGGCAATAAAGGAACTGTTCCCGATCTGGTGAATCCTCCTTCCGGCTGCCGATTCCATCCGAGGTGTCCGCACGCGATGGATATCTGCAAAGTTGAAAGACCCCCATTTGTGGAGATCGAGCCCGATCATTACGTTGCCTGCTATCTCTTCAAAGGAAAGAGCGAGGTGAGAGAAGATGGCTGAGACCTTGATCAAGATCAAGAACCTGAAGACTTACTTCCCGGTGAAGAAGTCGATCTTCTCGAAGAAGCGATTTGTCAGAGCTGTAGACGACGTAAATATGGACATTCCAACTGGGTCAACCTTTGCCGTGGTCGGAGAGTCGGGCTCGGGAAAGACGACTCTTGCCAGAACTGTTTTGAGGCTTATCGAGCCGACCTCAGGTGAGATAGAATTCGAGGGAAAGGACATACTTGGACTCAAGGGCAAGGACCTGCTCGAAGTGAGAAGAAATATGCAGATCGTCTTCCAGGACCCGTACAATTCGCTTCATCCCAGAAAACTGATTAAGAACATAATTGGGGAAGGGATGAAGATTCATTTCAAGATCACCGACATCGAAATAAGAGACAGGATAGCGGCCGTTTTGAAAGAAGTAGGGTTGATTGACGATCACATGTATAGATATGCACATGAGTTCTCTGGTGGGCAACGCCAGAGAATAGCATTTGCGAGAGCTATGGTTCTCAAACCGAAGTTCATCGTCCTTGACGAGCCGACCTCGGCGCTGGATGTCTCCGTTCAGGCAATGGTTCTCAAAATGATGAAGGAAATAAAGGTCCAAGAGAATCTTACGTATATGTTCATAACACACAATCTATCTCTTGTGGATTATATAGCCGACAGAGTGGCCGTTATGTATGTCGGTGAAGTAGTTGAGATGGGAGACAAGAGTACGATCTTCAAACATCCCTCTCACCCATACACTGATCTGTTAATGGCTTCCAACCCCGTCCCGGATCCGAAGTTCGTAAGGGAAAAGCGGCTACTGAAGGGTGAGATACCCAGTTCGATTGATCCGCCATCGGGCTGTAGATTCCATAACAGATGTCCATTTGCCGATGAACGGTGCGAGAGGGAAGCACCTGAATTGAGGGAGATAAAACCCGGTCATTTTGTAAGGTGCCACTATCCCCTCTGAGTTCTTAAGACTACTTACTGTGAGGCATGTCCCTAGAGGCATGCCTTTTTTAATACTTGCTATTCTGATACCTTGATCTTTGATTTCTGGACTATAAGTACCCCAAGAAGAATCGCGCCCATCGCCAGAATCATGAGAAAGTTGATCTTTTCATCCAAGAAGATGGCTCCCAATGAGACGGCAACTAGAGGATTGATATAGGCGTAAGTACCCGCCTTTGTTGCAGGCCACTTCTGAAGAAGATAAATGTAGCTGCTGTAGGCAACCAAGGACCCGAAAACAACGAGATAAGCGATTGCCAGAACCGAATTCATAGAGAACGTTACTCTTGAGAATTCACCGGTTATTGCAGAAACGAACATCAGCCCAACACCGCCTGCAAACATTTGAATCCCGATATTTGACACTATCGAACTGTTCCCCTTGAAGGTTTTTGAGAGTACCGTTCCAATAGACCAGAGGAAGCTCGCAGAGAGAAGCATTAGTATCCCGGGGATGTCGATAGAAATACCGTGTTCGGCCGGAATTAGAAGAAAGTAGACACCAAAGAACCCTAGAAGAAGGCCAAAAAGAGCCTTCAACGTCAAGCGTGTCGTTCTTATGAAAAAATGCTCCAGCACGCCGGCAAAGATAGGTATAGTTGCCATCATGAGAGAGGCGACACCAGAATCTACCCACCGTTCCGCGAAGACTACGAGTCCGTTCCCGCCAAGTAGCATAAACAAACCGATAAGCGACAATCTCGAGAACTCTCTCATGCTTGCCGGAAAGGCGTATCCCCTGATTCTCGAGAAAGCAATCATGATCAAACCAGCTATGAGGAACCTAACGCCAGCAAAGAACATCGGCGGCATTCCCTCAACACCGATCTTTATGGCCAGATAGGTCGATCCCCAGAAAAAACTGACGAGAGCATAAGCGAGGATCGCCATTCCATCTCCACTTTTCTTCAACACACGACCTCTATCTTCCAAATGGAAATTGGAGTAATGATCGAATTATCCAACAATATTCATTCAAAAACAATACGGTTTCGAAACTTTTCCGAAAAAAAGGACTGTAATGGGAAGCCCATCACGGGATGACAGTCTTTTGTTGCTTTGATTGCCTCGCGTGATTCTGGCAAGCATCTCCATCTATGGCGTGAAGAAGGCTAATAAAGGCCATCTGATCAGAACCAACTCATTTTGTCATCCTGAAGGCTCCCGTTCAGGATCCGGACTTTATAAAGACCGTGGTCGGAGGTAGCAGGTTGGGGGTTGGAAAGAGCGAAGTGAAACCGGTTCGCCGTTGGACGGTTAACCGTTCGCCGAAAAGAACAGTTGCAAGTTGTAGTGTGCCAAGAAG
>NZ_JFHJ01000554.1:0-759 GCF_003666285.1 Mesotoga sp. HF07.pep.5.2.highcov
CCGCCCTTAAGTTCTTCAAAGGGCACCCTGACTAAAACCGGGTTGTCTACTACAATGCACGAAGAAAGGGAAAAGACAACAATCACAGATGCGACAAACAGCAAAAACGATCTAGACAAGTTTTTCATTGTCCACCTCCAAGAAAAAGTAAAATAATGGATACTCATTATTACGGAAAACCAAAATGACTCTTATGTATTTTTATTTGTCCATTCTATGATTTCTATTTTGCCAGAAACATTCGGGATTTAACCAAGAAGGTTTAATCAATTGATTCGATCTAATGCTAACATATATTTGTGATCTTCTCTAAGCTCTTTGAGGATGAAGATAGCCACAATATGCCTATTAGAAAGCTTTTTATTGCCAGCTCTTGCTCTCGAAGTCGCTTACTCCCTTTTCCGCAAAGTCCTTATCTGGAAACTCTTCGATTTCTTTCGCTTCATCACGTGTGTCAATTGTATAGTAAGCTTCAGCAGGTGCAAATACGCATATCTGAGCTGCCCTGTAAGTTCGAAATCTCATTCCACATTTATCACAAAGACCAATATCCTCAACATCCCTCTTGAAATTCACTTCCCTGTTGTATCTTCGGCAGAAGGATCTGTTCTTTTCGTCTGTGAAGAAGTACATGGCTTGCGGCTGCCTGGAGTTCTCACCACCAGACAGCTCGGCCTCCTCAAAGTTTAACCACTTCCATGACGTCGAGTTAAGTCTTTCCAGATCAAGATCAGTTTTCTTCAAAATATTCACCTCTCG
>NZ_JFHJ01000627.1:0-2981 GCF_003666285.1 Mesotoga sp. HF07.pep.5.2.highcov
GATAAATGGAAGAAGACCGATATCGCAAAGGTAGTTAAAGAGAAGAAGTCTTTTCTTCTGCTAGCTAACCTTATACTTTCCTCTTATCAAAAGAGAATGGCAAAACAAATAGGAATACAGGCAGGACAGGAGATGCTGCAGGCTATTGAGTCGGCAAAAGAGACAGGAGCGGAGCTTGTTCTTGCAGATAGAGATATTCAGGTCACTTTCGCAAGAATATGGGGAAATCTTGGCTTCTGGGGAAAGACGAAACTCTTCTTCACTCTAGTTTTGTCTATCTTCAGCGATGAGAAGATAACAGAAGAAGATCTCGAGAAAATGAAGTCGGGGGATATGCTGACCTCTGCGCTCAGTGAGCTTGCCAAGTCCTTTCCTCAGCTCAAGGAGTCATTGATTGACGAAAGGGACAAGTATCTCGCCCAGAAGATCAAGACGCTCCGGGAAAGAAAGTCGTCGCCGTAGTTGGTGCCGGGCATGTCCCGGGTTTGAAAGAGGCCATAAAAGAGGATCAGGATCTTGTTGCACTCACGAAGATCCCTCCGAAGAAGAAGACCGGTAAGATAATCGGCTGGACGATCTCGATAGCGATCATCGCCTTGATTGTTTCAACGTTAATAGTGAATCGCGATGCAGGGTTTGATCAGATTCTAAGCTGGATCCTATGGAATGGATCGCTTTCTGCTCTAGGAACTCTTATAGCTTTTGGTCACCCTCTCTCTATACTGACGGCGTTCTTTGTTGCCCCTGTAAGCTCATTGAATCCGCTTCTGGCTGCGGGATGGTTTGCCGGACTTGTGGAAGCGATCGTAAGAAAGCCCAAGGTCTCGGATTTTGAGAACCTGAACGAAGATGTAAACTCCTTCAAGGGTTTTTGGAGAAACAGAGTCACGAAAATCCTTCTGATTGTGGTATTCGCGAACGTTGGAAGCAGTGTAGGCACTTTCATTGGGGGAGCCGAAGTAGTTAGAATTTTCATCAATTCTTTCTTCGGGTAGTAGCACGAAAGTGCTATCATATCGTACTAATTAATTGAATCAAGGTGAGGAATTCTAATTATTTGAGTTTGGTCAATATTGTCGGATAGATTGGTATTTCAGGTCTTGAGACCAAGAATCTGGATAACAAGAAATTATCAAATCATTGAAAAAGGAATAATAAGTATTTATGTAATGTTCTAAAGCTGGAAAATGAACTTCTCAGCGTTATCGAAAAGCTATTTCATGAAGTATTCTCGCACAATAAGGAGTTATAGAAAGACAAAGTAACAGGGCTGGTTTTATCTGGCAAAGACACCGTAAATTGGGCCTATTTGTTCTTCTGATTTTGCATGTGAATGTAATATAATAATCTTGCAAATACATTAGCTTCTTCGTGAAGCATGGATTACTTCAGCATCGACAATCAAACACACTGATTTTTCGTTCTATATTTATCTCTCTCGTTTCTTGCCACTACGTAGACGAAACAACTTTATCCCAGTTCAAGTTGTGACTCGATCGAAACGCTAATTTCTTAAGGAGGCGAAGGAAGTGAAGAAGCTAACTTATGTGCTGTTGGTCATGCTATTGCTGCTGGGCGGACTTGCTCTGTCCTCGCAGAAGGGACCTTATCCTGATCTTGTTTACTTCAACGTGAGAATGTCGGAAGAGATCGCGCTGAAGGACACGGCTGAAGGTCTTACAGATATATTCATGTGGGGTCTTTCAGGGCCACAGATCTTCGGGCTGGATCAGGCCACTAGAGACAAGCTTGACCTGTATGCTGTTCCATCAGGATCCTGGTCGCTACTGATGAATCCGATCCCTAACAAAGCGCCATATGTCGTTGAAGTTGGAGGGAAGGAGTACTTCAACGCCTTTGCGATCAGGGATATCAGATTCGCGATGAACGACCTGATCAACAGGCAATACCTTGTTGACGAGATTCTCGGAGGAGCCGGGACACCGGCCTTCACAATGGCTACTACTGGCCAGCCGGGAACGTACAGGTACAACCTTCTCGCCACGAAGTTTGGTTTGACGGCTGAAGGAAACGAAGCAAGGGCTTTGGAAGTCATAGAGAGCTCAATGCAAGCTGCAGCCGCACTACCGGAAAATGTTGGCAGGCTGGAGAAGAAGGACGACGGATTCTGGTACTTCGATAATGAGCCGGTAACAATCAAGATAGCCATTAGGGTCGATGATCCCCAGGGTCGTCTAAAGGAAGGAGACTACATTGCGGATCAGCTTGAAAAGGCAGGACTGAAGGCGGAAAGGTTGTACTGGGACAGGATTAAGTGCAGTAACGTCGTCTACGGAGGCGATCCGGCGGAGTTTACCTGGCAGATGTACACGGAAGGCTGGGGAGCCGGTGCAACGAGGGCCTTCTGGGAACATATCGTCGCGCAGATGTATGCTCCCTGGTATGGATACATGCCAGGCGGAATGACAGAAGGCTTCTGGAACTACGAACAGGATGAGATCGATGAAGTCACTCTCAAGGCTTATACCGGTAACTTCTTGACTGAGGAAGAGTACTGGGAACTTGCGCTAAGAGGCCTTGAACTCGGTTTGGAAGAAGCTGTTAGGATATACGTTGTCAATCAGCTCGACTTTTTTGTCGCGAACGCATCAAGACTCAAGCAGAGGTTCGCATATGGGCTGGGAGACGGTCTAAACACATGGTCGATAAGAACGGCCGTTACAGATGACCGAACGCTGTTCATAACACAGTTCTCGGCTATGGGATCTCTCTTCATGGATGCCTGGGACCCGATAGGGACGGATGGTTTTGACAGTGTTTATTCGAACTACATTGCCGAAAACCTATATGACCCGGCAATGTTCGAAAGCCCAGCTTCGGCTATTCCAACACCTTTGAGAGCGGTACCGATTGAAGTTCAAACAAAGGCGCGACGTAATGAAGAAGGAGACGTTGTCGGAGATTACGAAGTGCCCGCAAATGCTATCAACTACTGCCCGTTTAACGAAGCCTGGCTACAA
>NZ_JFHJ01000579.1:0-651 GCF_003666285.1 Mesotoga sp. HF07.pep.5.2.highcov
CTCTGACCCCCGGATAACATATGGGGATACCTCACAAGGAATTCATCTGGAGGATTGAGCTTGACTTCCCTTAAAGCCTTCTCGATCATCTTCATTCTCTCATCCCTGTCTTCTCCGAGTTTGTGTATTATTAGAGGCTCTTCCATGACATCCCTTATCTTGAATCGCGGGTTCATTGAAGCGTATGGATCCTGAAAGATCATCTGTACATTCCTTCTGTATATCTTCAGTTCATCTTTCTCTATATGAGTTACATCCTTTCCGTTTAGAGACATGGTCCCGCCTGTAGGTTCTAGGAGTTTCATGATTAGTTTTCCCGTAGTGGTCTTTCCACAACCGGACTCTCCAACTAGACCGAATATCTCGCCCCTCTTTATTGAGAAGGATACTCCGTCAACTGCCTTGACGTAATTGTGTTCTCCCTTGAAGAACTGGGATATGTTTCTTCTTATGGGGAACCATTTCTGAAGGTCCTTGACTTCAATTATGTTTTCGTTCATCTCTTCTCACACCTCCAGCAGGCCACCATGTGTTCATCTTCTATCTCTATTAGGGGTGGTTCTTCTTCTTTGCACTTATCCATGGCCAGGGAACATCTGGGATGGAATCTACAGCCAGAAGGAGGCTCGAGCAAGTCCGGAGGAGCACCCG
>NZ_JFHJ01000476.1:0-1502 GCF_003666285.1 Mesotoga sp. HF07.pep.5.2.highcov
TCGATTAGGTCCTTCTGGAGTTCGGGGCCACCAAAGGTAATTAGGAAGTGTTCGGTGACATCTGAAAGAGGCCACCCTACTCCATTGCCGCTTGCAATAGCGTCCTTCACTCCTGGTATAGTCTCGATTTTTTCAAGGAGAGCAACAAATTCATCCCATGTAGTAGGTGCCTTCAAACCATGGCTTTCAAAGAAGGATTTCCTGTACCAGAACCCCGGTTTGACTTTTGCGGTGTAAGAAATCCCGAAGACTCTCCCGTCTGAAGTCTTGACATTGTCGAGTGCACCCGGAATATACGCATCGGTATCAATCACATCAGATAAATCAACCACGTGTTGTGTGTTGCTTGTAATGAAGTTCGACCACATGAAGATCACGTCTGCTGGTGCCTTCTTTGCAGAAAACTGTGCCGGCAGAACATTTGCCAGGTCTTCTGCCCTGTATGTCTGGTAGGTGTAATCAATGCCTGTCTTTGCCTTGAATTCTTCGAGGACTGGAAGGAAAGCGTCCATCTCAACGCCAGACCAGGGACCAATAACCGAAACAGTGCTAGAGATCAATGCGGTGGAGAGAACAACTAGGACTGTTACCAAAAGCTTCTTCATCAAAAATACCCCCTTTTCAATGTAGATTCGCTTTTCAGTAAACATCTCCCTTAGACCGCTTAAGTGGTCTGAAAATCCACACATTCATCCGAAAATACACACATTATATGGTTTGACTCTTGTAACCTGAAGTTAGTTCAACAGAAATCAATGACTTAGTAAGGAATCAGACTTAAAAGAAGAAACATCACAATTTTTCAATAAAACAATTCTGCTTTTTGACTCATACGTAGAAGCTGATTGCCATCTTATTCAAAATACAATTCCTTTTGAAAATGGAAATGATATATGGTTGCTGTGATGAACTTTTATTATTATTATTTTTTTATGAAAACTATCTCCATCTTATTGAGAACAAGTCTTGCTGGCGCTTCTTGTCGAGTGTCGCTCAGCGAAGAGAGACAGTGACAGTTGTCATTAGTTCTTAGTTTTATCTCAAGGACACCTTATGTAAGCTATCATTCATTTTTACTTGCTTAGTCTCTCTTCAATACTGCCGTCTGGAAGGACAAAATCCGTCGAGACCGATAGTAAATCATCTAGGCGAAATCTAGCACATTCTGTCCAATCCTTTTCACAGTACATCTCGATCCATTCCCTGTTGATCTTTCCATTTTCGTAAGCCCTTACAACTGGACACTCATGATAATTGATGCAATACCCATCCTCCACCAGATCACCACCATTCTGTAGTCGTCAATTATGTTATCACAACGCGAGAAAATTGCAATACCCACCATCTGAGTTTGGTAGTTTGTAATATTCTTTGTATCCGTTATACAATGTTTATTATGAGGATGAAAAAACGGGGGTGATCTAATGCACAGAAGGCTGTCGTCTTTATTACTAATCTTATGTTTGGTTTTGGTCATTGCACTTTCGGGATGTGTTTTTCGA
>NZ_JFHJ01000060.1:0-851 GCF_003666285.1 Mesotoga sp. HF07.pep.5.2.highcov
CGCTTAGAGTCCCGGCCTTATGCAAAACTAATCTTAGAAAGCAATTATCTTGGTCTGGCAGTTAAGACAAAGGTCTCAGGTTCTTCTGCAGAATATTTGGAGGATAAAGGTGATCCAAATCCTCTAGGCGGTCGATCATGGAGGTTACAAATCGATCTTTCACGACAGAAAGTGTTTTCACCTAGTCCTCGAATGCCCTTCTGGCCGCTTTTAGCGCGACAGCCCTTGGAACGAGTCTTGATCCAGTTGCAATGACTTTGTTAATCACACCGCTTACCACACTTCTCTTACCTTTCTCGAAGGAATCAAGAGCTCTCCTAACAACTTCCTCGGGACTCATCGAGCCGGGAAGTTTCTTTCTGCCTCCCGAAGCAACGTCAAAGAATTCTGTCTTTGTCGGTCCGGGGGACAAAACCATCACCTTCAATCCTTTTGACTTAAGCTCCTCGCTAATCGCCTCGCTGAAACTCAGCACGAAGGCTTTTGTAGCTGCGTATACGGCCATACCAGGTATGGGAAGATAAGCTGCGGTAGATGCCACGTTAATGACCCCTCCGCCGACGCCTACTCTGCATAAGGCATATTTTTTAGTCAAGAAGTAGAGTGCACCAATGTTTAACCTGATCATTTGCATCTCTCTATCTGTTTCGAGGTCCTCAAATGGGCCAATCATTCCAAACCCGGCGTTGTTTATCAAAAGGTCAACCCCGCCTAAGAGTCCCGATACTTCTAAGAGATCTCTTTGACATGTTAAGTCAGCCTTTATGGCCTTAGACTCGATCCCATAATCCCTTTCTATTCTGTTCGAAATTGCTTCAAGATGTTCATATCTTCTCGCCACAAGTACTGTT
>NZ_JFHJ01000154.1:0-725 GCF_003666285.1 Mesotoga sp. HF07.pep.5.2.highcov
AGAAGCTCGGGCTACTGGATGATGTACTTCCTTGCAGGATTGCAGAACATTCCCGAGACGCTGTACGAAGCTGCCGAGATCGACGGGGCCTCAACTCTGAGGAAGACTTTCAAGATAACGTTGCCTCTGCTTACTAGGACCATTTCATTTGTTCTCGTCGCAAATACGGCCTTCAATTTTCTTAGTTTCGCGCCGGTCTACATAATTACCAAGGGCGGCCCCATGGGCTCGACAAATCTCCTGATGTACGAGTCTTACAAGAGCGCCTTCGTAAATCTCGACATGGGAAGGGCCTCTGCGATCACTACGATCTTGCTGGGAATCATCCTTGTTTTCAGTTTCTTCGAGCTGAGGTTTACAAGAGCTCGATTCGAGTATTGAGGTGGAATCATGAAGAAGCGAAGCCTTTGGAAAACACTTATTCTCTTTGCCGTTCTCGGCATTATAAGTCTTTTCTTTCTGATCCCACTCATCTGGGTCGTTGCATCCGCTTTGAGGCCTGCCAGTCCGCTCTACGAGTACGCCAATCCTCTGACCTGGAAGAGTTTCATTCCGACTCAACCGACGCTGGAGAATTTCGTACATATATTTGTCAACCTCAACTTTGGCAGGGCTCTCATGAACAGCCTTTTCGTTTCAGTCTCAACCATAGTTCTTACGGTCCTGGTTTCCTCCATGGCAGGCTTCGCGCTTGCGAAGTTCGAATTCAGAGGCAAGGCTGCGCT
>NZ_JFHJ01000052.1:0-596 GCF_003666285.1 Mesotoga sp. HF07.pep.5.2.highcov
CCTGGTTTCGTGCAAGTTCATGCTGTTTGTCTTTTGGAGAAGGTGGGGTAAGAGATGCCGGAATTCCGTTATGAAGTTATAAACATCAAGGGAAAGCCCGAGAAAGGCAAGCTTTCTGCCAATTCTAAACTTGAGGCCCTCCAAATTCTTTCTAGCAGGGGATTTATTGTCAGCTCGATCAAACAGTCATCGACTACACGCAATTATACGAAGGCCTCTCTATTTCCCGCTTCTCAGAAGGAAGTCAGTATCTTCTCTAGACAGCTTGCAACGATGGTTTCTTCCGGTGTTAGGATAAGAGACTCGCTGCAAGTTCTTTCGACTCAAGTTCTTTTTTCAAGAAGATTCAGGAAGATAATCTCCCGTGTTGTTCTTGATATCGAGGGCGGTATGAGTTTTAGCGAATCGCTTGAGAAGACGGGCGTGTTTGAGCCATTGTTTACCAATCTCGTAAAAGCAGGCGAGGCCGGTGGTGTTCTCGACGAGTCTCTCGAAAGGGTTGCAGATTTCTATGAGGGGATGGTTGAGCTTCAGAATCAGGTAAAATCGGCGATGGCTTATCCTCTATTCATGATGGTTTTCGCGGTGGGAATAGT
>NZ_JFHJ01000379.1:0-1028 GCF_003666285.1 Mesotoga sp. HF07.pep.5.2.highcov
GACCGAAACAAGCAGCTAAGAATAAATTTTCCGTCTGGTAATCGCGCCATTGAAGCGTATCTGGATTTCATAATTGGAATGAATCCCAGACTCAGATACAATATGATTATAAACCCGCTTAACATCGGCGATGAAGTCTTTCTAAGGACAGCAGGAAGTTTCAGAAGACACGTAACCCCATTCAGGGTAAAGCACACAATTGGTGAAATCAGCTATGGTTATCACATTTACGAAGAGCGGAGAAAACTTAAGGAAGCCTATTCAGGACTGACATCGAAGGAGATCGCTCGTGTTGTCAAGGAAAAAGGCAGAGAGGAGATTACCGATACTTACCTGAAGAAGATTGTCACGATAAGCGGAGATACCTTTGCACTTTCTCCCGAAACAGTGAGTTATTCTGAAACACTCTTGCATGAATGTACTTTCCTGGTTTCGAAGGACAGAAGAAACCAAAACCATTCCAGTATCGATGAAGTCATAGATACAGTTAGGAGAAGCAGAGGTATAAAGAGATTGATCCTGTATCATATATCTGGGCGATATAACTCTCAGATTAAGAAGTGGCATAATATCATAAAGAAGGAGCTTGAGGATACAGAAATAGATGTTTTTCTTGTTCACCCGGAACATGTTTTTGAACTGTAGTACTTTTCTGTGTACTCCGGGAGGAGGTAAAGAATGGGTTACATAGGCTGGATGATTTTTGGTATTATATTATTGGTGGCGGAGATACTAACTCCTACTTTTTTCTCTCTGTGGTTTTCAATAGGTTCTTTCCTGGCAGGCCTTGCAGCAATGTTTTCGCTTGGACTCGGTTGGCAAGTTCTGATTTTCGCCTCGAGCAGTACGTTCCTGGTGCTTCTTTCCAGACCGATTGCCAAGAAGCTATCAAAAGGAGATTCACCAAAGAAAATGTATATCGATGGGATGGTCGGTTCTCTGGGACGTGTGACAGTGGAGATCAATCCGGTTATGGGAAAAGGCATGGTCCGGATTGATGGAGAGGACTGGCGAGCTACTTCGGCGAA
>NZ_JFHJ01000138.1:0-2455 GCF_003666285.1 Mesotoga sp. HF07.pep.5.2.highcov
ACGGTGATCGGCGTCACGGGAACAAATGGTAAGTCAACAACCGTTACAATGCTCAGACACATTATTTCCGGAAAGAATCGAAAGGTCTTTCAGGGCGGAAACCTCGGTTACCCTCTCGCAGGTGTGGCAGAAGAGGTTTATGATTACTACGTGCTCGAAGTCAGTTCCTTCCAGCTGAAGTGGTTTGCGGAGGAACGAGTCCGCTTCCACTTGTCGGCCGTAATAAACCTTGGAGAAGACCATCTAGATTATCACAGAAGCATTGACGACTATTTCAAATCTAAACTGCGGTTGGCAAAGATGACCGAAGGTATTACTGTTGTTCCAAAGGCGGTAGCCGACTGTCAAAAAGAGCTTTTGAAAGGCTCTAAGCTCCGTCCGTTTGTAGCACTTGGGGAAGGATTTGACAGTTTTGACAGAGAACATTTGAGAGTGAGAGGCATTGAGTTCAGAACGTCAGATCTTCCATTTACCGGTCTGCACAATTACGAAAATGTTCTGGTAGTGTTATTGATTTCGCAGCTTATAGGTCTGTCCGCCGAGGATGTATTTCAGGAACTGAAAAGCTATACCTTTCTCTCTCACAGATTGCAGCTTGTGCGAGAGCTAGAAGGAGTAAAATACTACGACGATTCAAAAGCAACTAATGCACATGCTGTCAGTGCAGCCTTAAGGAGCTTCGAGCCTTCAAAGACTATTCTTATTCTTGGTGGAAGGGAAAAGGACGAGACTTACTCGGAACTGATCGAACAACTCGGTCAACTTAAACACGTGGTCATGCTTGGGAGTTCAATGAAGATATTATCTGCTAAACTTCAGATGAGGGGAATACCGGTCTCCGGCGCGGCAAACATGGCCGACGCGGTAAAAATATGCAGGGGACTTGCCACAAAGGGCGACAATGTTGTTCTCAGTCCGGCGGGATCCAGCTATGACCTTTATATCAATTATAGCGAGAGAGGAAACCACTTTAGAGAAATAGTAATGGCACTGGAGTGAGTATGAAGAGGACCTATTTGGTGCTGGCGCTGTACACCAGTGTCTTCGTGATTTTTGGGCTGGTGTTCATTTATAGTGCCGGGATAAGCATGGAGGCGAGACACCCGGACGTGACTGCTTCCGGGTTTTTAGAGAAGCAGCTGATAGCTTATGCAATAGGTCTTGCGGGAGCTCTCATAATGATATATATGAAAGGTCCCTGGCATTTCAAGAACGCCTTTACCATCTATTATCCGCTTACGCTTATTATGCTGGTTGCCGTGCTCTTTTTTCCAGACAGGGGTGGGTCAAACAGATGGATAGATATTGGCAGCTTCTCGCTCCAAGTCTCGGAGTTTGCAAAGATCTCTTTGCTTCTAGTTCTAGCTAAACATTTCGGAGGTTTAAAGAAGAGAAATTTCCTGACTACTTTTCTGATCCCTCTAGGAATGACTGCGCCACTTGCCATACTCGTATTTATTGAGCCGGATCTCTCTACCACTGGGATTATCGTTGCAATTGCCTTTGTCATGATGATAATCGGCGGTATCAAAATGCGTTATTTGTCGCTAGCACTTATCTTCGTTGTAATTTTGGTGCTAGTTCTGTACAGTGGCGGATTCATAGAGGACTATCAGATTCAGAGGATAACCTCCTTCTTGACTTCTTTAACTGGCGAGGAACATGAGCAAGTCTCATACTCCCTTATGGCGATTTCTTCGGGCGGTCTCACCGGTAAAGGTCTTGGTATGGGACTTGTCAAATATTACCTGCCCGTAAGCTACTCCGACTTCATTTTTGCAGTTATTGGAGAGGAACTCGGTCTCGTTGGATTGCTTGTGCTAATGTTTGCCTATGTTGGCTTTATAAGAGAGCTTATCGTTGTCGGGCTCAGAGGCTCGAGAACACTCGAAGGCAAGCTCTACATAATTGGATTCGCTCTTTACATAATGATCCAGGCTACGATTAATATTGCCGTAAATTTGGGTCTCTTTCCACCTACTGGTGTCACACTGCCCTTCGTAAGTTCGGGGGGCTCTTCGATAATGTCATTGATGATTGGTTACGGACTGGTCTTCTCAATACTCTTAGAATCTGAAGAAGAAAAAGAAAAGGGACTCCAGGATGAAAAAACTTAAAATTGCCTTTTGTGGCGGGGGAACCGGAGGACACTATTATCCTGCAGTTGCAATTCTGCATGCCCTGAGTCGTGTAAGAGAAATAGAGCTGTTGTATTTCACGGTTTGGGGAAAGATAGATGATAGAAGTGTTGATAGAGATTTCCCCGGGGTAAGGAAGATGTCACTGAAGCTCACTGGACTGAAAAGGCCCCTGTACAGTCCTGCCAATGCCAGTATTTTCTTTTCACATCTCAGAACTGAAAGGTCTGTAAAGAGACAGCTTGCCGAATTCAGCCCCGATTTCCTTTTTTCAACGGGCGGATACGTTTCCTATCCAGTTGTCAGAGCGGCAAAGA
>NZ_JFHJ01000470.1:0-589 GCF_003666285.1 Mesotoga sp. HF07.pep.5.2.highcov
GATAAAGCTCCCGCAATTGTTCCCGGTGAGCTGAAGGGCGTGATAATGGGTCATAATCACCGTCATGTCCTTAGAATGATTTCGAGCAACGGAGAAGAGAAATTTTATGCCAATACTGGGACATGGAAACCGGTTGTCGAAATGATTGATGACGATCCAAGGAACGGTTTTGCCAGAAGAGTGGAACTGGGGTATATTACTATAGAGATTGTTTCTAACGAGTTTCTAGTTGAGTCAAAGCATATAAAGAAGCTTAGTGGCCTTCGGTTTTCTGAAGATACACTGGATAAGAAAACCGAGTGGAATTCTGTGCGCGAGATTGGAATGCGAGTCTGAGGAGGGATGTAAATTGCACTATTATAGAGGTTCTTCGATAGTGCCGATAATAATCACCTTGCTCTTAGTAATTGTTGCGGCCGTAGTAGCGGCCTTTTTCCTCTGGCCCGTTCCAGAACCGAAAATACTTATCTCGAATGTCTCACCAATTCCGAAAAATGCAGAGAGAATCCAGTATGCTGAAAAGGTAGAATTAAGGTGGGAAGCTGTATATGAACGTCCCGGGCACGGCCTCTTAGCAGAAGTCTTTGCT
>NZ_JFHJ01000468.1:0-525 GCF_003666285.1 Mesotoga sp. HF07.pep.5.2.highcov
AGAAACTCCAGTTTTCGCATGTCATTTCTTACCGTAGCAGAACTAAACTTGAGATTAGAGTGCTCCAAAACCTGCTTAGAACTAACAGGTTTTCCAGAAGAGATGTATTCTCTTGAGATGCAGTAAAGCACTCTTATCTGCCTCGGGTTAAGTTCTGGACCACCCGTACGTCTTCTAGACACTTAGCACTCCCTCCTATAGACTGCTAATAAATGTTACCATATGCCGCCTCTGTTGTCAACTTCAGAGACCGATGATACAATCTTTAAGAGCGAAAGGGGTGTGATCAATGAGGTTATCTCAGGTCATAGAACTCCTCGGCAACAGTGTTCTTCAGGTGGTGAATCCCGGAAATGTCGATCCTGAATTCGATCATATTGAGAGTGATTCCAGGGGTCTAAAGGAGAGAAACCTCTTTATATGCATTAAGGGTACAAATTTCGATTCACACCTAATTGCGAGGGAACTTCAAAGAAAGGGAGCAGTCGCTTTGGTCGCGGAAATGCCCATTGAAGACGAGGAAGT
>NZ_JFHJ01000170.1:0-5815 GCF_003666285.1 Mesotoga sp. HF07.pep.5.2.highcov
TCCTCATCTGGATTGAAAGTGAAAAGACCTGGATTCTTAACTGCCCCAAGAACGGTTATTCTTAGCACTTGTTTTGGTACTATGAGTGTGCTTCCAGGTTCAATAACCGCATCCTTGCCTTCGTTCCTGATATTCGAAAGACTCACTGGTAGAATCTCCCCTGAGGGCAGCAATACCTTGACCAGGTCTGAGGCGGTGGCCTTTTCACCGCCAGCCCTTGCGAGAGCTCTCAGAACCGTAATCTCCTCCTGAGCTGCGAACTCGAATTTTCCGGGAGAGTTTACTTCACCGCCAACGTAGATGTATCGATCGTCACCCGGAACGTAGACGGTTTGACCCGAGACTAACATCACATCTTTTCCATCGACAAGATCTAGCCACAGTACTTCTTTCTCTTCGCCCGTGATCTTCACGTTTTGTGCAGCTTTTTCAGTCAAACCACCGGCTCTAGAAATAGCGAGTATAAGAGATGGCAATTCGGTCTTAGAAAACTCAATCGTTCCTGGATACTTGACTTCTCCTATTACATTTACCCTGACTGGTTCATATATGGGTACGTAAACGAAAGAACCATCTTCAAGATTCATGTCAAGAGCCTTACCAAGAAGTATTGAGTCTACACTTACAGTTGAGGTCCTGCCAAAAGGATCCGTTATCTGTATCTTGCTACTCAGCGCAAGCGGGGTCATTCCACCTGCCCTTGCGAGAACAGTTGTTAGGGAGACTTTTTCTCCAGGTTCGAATTCCACGAGTCCCGGTTTGTTAACTGCACCCACCACAAACACCTGACGTAGAACATCTGGGTAAATTACTATTGATCCAGGGGATAAGTTCATATCGCTCTCCCCAAGATCTGAAATCTGTCTCTCTCTCTTTGTCCCGTCAGGAAGGATAATGGTAACCCTGCCATCCGAATCAAAATCAAGTTGATTCTGTTTTGCCAGTGCAGTCCTTAGGGTGATTTCCTCATTGCTTCCAAAGTCGACTCTTCCGCCCTTCTCTTTAGAGATTACATACACGAATCGATCGGGAGTTTCAGAAATATATATTATCGAATGATTCGATACCTGTGGATCTTGAATACGACCCATCATTACTGACTGTAGGTCAAGCTTTCTTCTCTGATTATCCTCAATTATCTCAACTTCCTTCGAAAGTGGGTCGCTTAATCCACCAGAAATCGCTATTAGTTTTGTCAGAGTTGGATTTGGCTCTTCTTTGCCTATTTCCTTTATTCCAGGCTCTCGTACGCCCCCCAAAACATAAACGAATCTCGCCTCGAGTTCGGGAATAAACACAGTAGCTCCATCTGGAATTACCGGAATCGGGTCTCTTGTTAGATCTTCGAGGCTATAAACAGCTGTAGAAGCAGACTTAGAATCTATTACTGTAATATTGAATTCGTCGCCCAGGTCGGTTATGCCACCAGCTGCTGCTATTACGGTGCTCAGATTGAAGGGGATACCGGGTTTAAGATTCACAGTACCGGGATTTCTTACCTGTCCAATAACATTTGCCACGTTATCCGCCTGAGGATAAAAGATTACACTTCCGGTTTCCAGTTCGAGGTCAGATCTTTCAAGAGAACTAATTGAAACTCTTATCTCCTTACCAGACGGTGAAATCACCGAAATTTCCTTCTGTGAAGCGATCTCCACAAGATTTAGTTTGGCAAGGGCATTTCTGAGGGTAATGCTTTCGCCAGAAGAGAAATCAACTCTTCCACCATTTTCCTCAGAAACAACGTAGACGAATCGACTGTCGATTCTTGGGACATATATGAGATCGTCGTAAGAAATTTCCCGATCACTGGATATTCCCTTCAGAACTTCATCAAGATCTATTTCACTGATTTCCGATCCAGAAAGCACCTGAACGGACGAAATGTCTGCGTTTTGAGTGAATCCTCCACTTGCACTGATAGCACGCGTCAGAAGAAGATCGTCTTCATCGAGCTTGATCTTTCCGGGTCTTTCCACTTCCCCAAATACATATATCCATGTACTTATATCAGGAATTAACACGATTGAACCGGTCTCAAGCTGATAGTCTTCCTTTGATAGGGTAGAAACAGAAATAAATTTGCTCATTCCAGCGGTGTCAATAATCGATATTTCCTTCTTCGAATTGAAGTTTAGCAAATTCATCTTTGCCAGCAGGTTTCTAAGAGTGAATGGTTCTCTTTCTTCAAAATCGATTCTTCCTCCTTCTGCCGAAGAAACGACGTATACAAAACGATGCTCTTTCTCTGCTACATTTACGATAGATTGAGCTGAAAGGACCAAAGTGCTCTTAACAGCATCTTCGATTGAAAACTTTTTTGCCTCCCCATTTTCCAGAAGTTCTACAGAGCCAGCAAACTCCGTTACTCCACCTGATTTTGCAATTGCTTTTCCAAGAGTGATTTCTTCGAAATTCGAGAAGGAAAGGACGCCCGGGTTTTTCACTTCACCGGTGACGAAGATACTCTTTTCACCGCTTGGAAGTATTATCATCGATCCTGCATCGAGAACGGCATCTTCCCCTTGATGAAACTCACGACGTTCGCCTGATGTGGTTACAACAACTAATGGGTCCTGGCTTACTGGATCAAAGAGATCTACCTTTACTAAGGCATTGATTAGCGTAATTTCTTCATCTATACTGAACTCAACTTTTCCTCCAAACGATGCGGAGGCTATATATACATATCTTTCAGGCTGGCGTGGAACGAATACTGTTTCACCTGGGTAGAGGTCTATATCTTTGATCTGACCGCTGAGGAGTTTGCTGATTTCAACGGATTCCGGTTCATCTAGGTCTTTCCTCAGAATGTAAAGCTGGTCCGAAGCGGCCTGATTTACTCCTCCGGCCTCTCCAATAGCCTGAAGCAAAGTCAGCTTTTCACGGTATGGTATTGATGAAGGATTGCCAAACTCTCCAAGAAGCTTGACTGATTTTGATGAGGCATCGTTTGCTATGACGATGCTTCCAGCAGATAGCACAGGGTCACTTTTTATGCCGGATAAGACGCTGTTCAGACTAACGATCGAAGAATTCTCTTTAGCTTCGCTGAGAATCATGATTTCGTTATCATCGGCGGTTTCCTTTAGTCCTCCAGATTTGGCGATCACCTGAGTCAAAGTAATTCCAGGGCTGTATTTGACTAGTGAAGGAGAATTGAACTCGCCCATCGTCATTATCCACGCACGAGGACCTGTTGGAACGAATAATGTTGAGCCCTCAGAGATTTTCTCTTTTAGAGCGGATCCACCGGAGAGAATTGAGGATAGATCTATGTAATTTCTTGTTCCTTCGCTATCCACTATGAAAGATGAGGAAAGATCTGCCCCGTCTTTGAGGCCGCCCGCAAGAGCAAGCAGTTGCGAGATCCCAATAGTTTCGTTGCGCCACTCAATTGCTCCGGGTTTGTTAACTTCTCCCAGAACGTAGAACATGAATGGAGCAAACGACTTCACAGATACAGTTACCTGGGGCTCTGATGTAAGAATGCCCTTGCTAAGAAATTGTGAAGACAGAAAGGATTGAATCTCCTCTAGTGTCTTTCCCAGAAGCATAATGCTTCCAAGCGGAGGAACGGAAACAGTTCCATCCGGTCCCACAAGGGTTTCACTCGAAAGGTCGCTGGACCCATATACGGAAATCGATAGAAGGTCACCCGGTCTTACTGAATATCCTAGAAGTGACATTGTAATCAAAAGCACTATTGAAAGAGATATGATTTTCTTGTGCATCTTCCTTCCTCCTTCTTTACTAGTCAAGGTCTTCTCTCAGAAGGCTTTCTATAACTTTCTTAAGTTCTGAGAAATCCGGTGACTTGACAACATATGCGTCGGCGGCCCAAGAAGAAAGATCGTGCTTGTAATGAGTATAAGCGGTTAAAAGCACAATTTTCACATTAGGAAACCGCTTTCGCACAACACCGGCAAGCTCGAGCCCGTTCATTCCTTTCATTTCAATGTCAATGGTCATGAGGTCAAACGAGTTATTTGTGCTGAGAATTTCAAGAGCTTCCTCAGCTGTGCCAGTACTCTTGACTTCAAAGCCAGATTCCGTAAGTTCTTCTTCGATTAGTAGCCTCAGATTCTTTTCATCTTCAACTATCAGTACTCTTTTCAAGATCAAACCTCCCAAATTCCTTAGTCGGCAACCTGAAAGTAAAGACGGTTCCTTCACTTCCGCTTGAAGCATGAATGCTTCCTCCATGCTCTTCTACAATCTTTTTGCAAATAGAAAGTCCCAGACCAGTACCGAGAGTCTTTGTAGTGAAGAATGGTTCAAATATGCGCTTCAAAGTCTCTTCTGGTATAGTTTTCCCACCGTTCCAGGCTGAAAAACGGATTTCCTCGTTATCTTTCTCAAGAGTTACATGGACCTCATCTCCAGATTCGGAGGCCTCAATAGCATTCTGAACAAGATTGATTATTACCTGTTTGATTTTATCTCTATTTCCGTAATATTCAATTCTTTCTTCTTTCGTATATAGAACAAGTTTAACATTTTCCGACGCGGCTTTTTCTTCGAATCCAGCCAGTATTTCACGTGTCATAGAAACCAGGTCAAACGCTTCCTTAGATGGTTTGGCCTTTCTTCTAGAAACCTCAAGTACTTCGCCAACTATTCTGTCCAGTCTTTGAAGCTCATCCATGAGAATTTTCGCATATTCTTCGGTTTTCTTCCTGTCTGAGGAAGCCAGAATCCTTTTCACGAAGCCGCCGATTATTGTTATTGGATTTCTAATCTCATGAGCGACTCTTGCAGACATTTCCCCCAGAGCCGCAAGTTTTTCCCTACCCTTCAGTTCCTGCTCAAGATTTCTCCTCCTAGTTATGTCATCTAAGGAGAGAATCACGCCAGTTAGACCTTTCCTTTTCTCTTCTCTCAGCGGTGTTATGCGAACGTCGAAGTATCTTTCTCCAAAGGCTTCAAAGTATTGATCCGTTAGGGTAATAGTTTCGCCAATTCTCATCGCATCCGACAAAAGGTCGATAATGCTTCCAAGTTGTGGTTTCATTGATTGAATCTTCTTTCCAATCAATTCTTCTCTTTCAATGTTCAAAAGAAATCCAGCAGTTCTGTTGATTTCCGTTATTTCACCGTCAACAGAACAAACTATGATTGCTGATTCTAGAGACTGAAGTATACTTGAAACGAATCTTCGATAATAATTGGAAAGATTTCTCTCTTTTTCGAGACTCTCTGCCATCTGTACGATTCTCTTATAGTTCTCCGTAAGTTCAAGAGCTACTCCTGTACTGTCGGCCAGCAATCCGAGAATCTCTATGTCACCACTGCTGATTTTCTTCCGGGAATAAGCATTGTCAACCACCAGTACACCTTGTACTTCTTCTTCCCCTGACACGGGAGCAATGAGATACTCGTCAGTGCCGATAATTCTGTTCATCAAGCTCAGCTCTTCTCCCCTGAGCCTGAGCATTTCTGGAGAAACGTGAACCATTTTTTTCCTGAGGATGACCCTTTCTAGAATGATATTCCCAGGATATGAAATTGATGCCGAAGACTCATTATTAGTGGTACTTTGTGCCGCCTCAAGCGAAACATCTTGAAGATACCTTGTAAGATCACTGTATGCGGATCTATCCTTGAAACTATTGCCCCTCGTAGAATTTACTTGGGTTTCCAAAATGAGAAGGGAACGACCGCTATCTACACGGAAGTATGTGGCGCGATCGAATCTCAGTCCTGAGGAATCAGTCGCGCCTATTAGAAGAATTCTAACTATTCTCTCTCTGTCCATGCTTCTTTTCATGGCCTCGGTAATTTTGTGGAGAACTCCAAGCTTGAAAAGCTGATC
>NZ_JFHJ01000585.1:0-828 GCF_003666285.1 Mesotoga sp. HF07.pep.5.2.highcov
GACTGAAAGGCCATCGAGATATCGACCCAGCGGATCTTCTTCATCTCCTCTTCCCTAAGTCCAACGAGGTCGGTTCCATTGAAGAACAAACTGCCGTTTTCAATCGTGGCATTGTCCTTCAGAAGCCTCATAATTGCGAAGGCAAGAGTAGACTTTCCACACCCAGACTCACCCGCGATACCGAGAAAGCCTCCCCGCTCGAGATCGAAAGAGACATCGTCAACGGCATGAACAAAACCGCTTTTGATCCTGTAGCCGGCCACAAGATTTCTGCACTGGAGTAGCTGTTCGCTCTCTTGTCTATTCATCAAATCATCTCTTCCTCAATTTCGGATTGGAGATCTCGTCTATGGCGAAGTTCATAAGGGCGAAGGAAGTACCGATCAAGGCTATGCAGATACCGGGAGGGAGGAACCACCACCACGCGCCGGATAAGAGCGCCCCGCTGTTCTGAGCCCAGTACAGAATCGTTCCCCAGCTTACCACCGATACGTTGCCCAACCCAAGGAACTCTAGAGTCGCTTCACCCATGATTGCCGCCATAGTGGATGTGAAGAAAGAGGCCATAACTAGCGAGATCATGTTCGGGAGTATTTCCCTGAAGACTATGTACAGGGGTCTTTCGCCAAGAATCCTGGATACTCTCACGAAATCACGGTTCTTGAGGCTCACAACCTGGGAACGAAGTATCCTCGTAGGCCAAGGCCAGCTGGTGAGCCCCAGAATCAGGACTATGGGGATGACTCCCTTCACGGTTATGTAAGCGGCGATCACTATCATCAAAGGCAGGCTCGGGATAACAAGGAATACGTTCGTGAAAAGGGAGAT
>NZ_JFHJ01000640.1:0-3053 GCF_003666285.1 Mesotoga sp. HF07.pep.5.2.highcov
CTTCTCGTGAGCGAAGCGAACTCTCGACAATGGATTTTCTCCGTTTTCTCTTTGGAGAAACTAGATGCTGAAATACGACGGGACGTGCCGGTTTCACGAAGGCTACCAAGGGGCCGAAGCAATTTAGGTATGACGGCATTTGACTTCTTTTTATTCTTTGGTTTGCAACTTGGAACAAACAACATGTAACTGCTCTTTCGAAGGAGGGGTTCACAATCTTAGACGGGCAACTTATCCCCTCGAACCAATCTCGATTCTCAACATGTGCCTCTGAAGTTTGGCCTCGTTTCGGGCGCGTTCGCGCCTTGACTTGCTTACCTGGAGCAACTCCTCTGCCCTTTTCAGTCGCTGCTTCGCACGCTCAACACTGATTTCTTCCGGAGTTTCCGCAGCATCTGTCACAATTGTAAGTCCTTCTCTTTCCTGAAGGACATAGCCACCGTGAACGGCAAACTGAAGAGTGTTAGAGCCGGACCGTACTTTCATTACATCAACGGTCAGTTCCATCAATGCAGGGGCCCTTTCGGGCAGATAACCTATCTCACCTTCTGTCGACCGGAACGAGATAAAATCTGCATCGCCCTCCCATTCTATTCCGTAGGGAGTTATAATTCTGATTTTTAAGGCCACTTCACTCATCCTTCGTAAGATTCTTTGCCTTTTCTTTTGCCTCGTCGATAGTCCCAACCATCATGAATGCCTGTTCAGGCAGGGAATCGTGTTTGCCTTCTAGAATCTCTTTGAAGCCCCTGATTGTTTCGGAGATGGGAACGTATTTACCCTCCATGTTACTAAATTTTTCAGCAACAAAGAATGGCTGGGTCAGGAATCTCTGGATCTTTCTCGCTCTTTGGACAGTAAGCTGGTCTTCCTCGGAGAGTTCTTCCATTCCTAGAATCGCTATAATGTCTTGAAGGTCCTTATATCTCTGAAGAACCTCCTGGACCCTTCTTGCGACCTGATAATGTTCTTGACCTACAACGACTGGATCGAGATTTTTTGAGGTGGAGTCGAGCGGATCGACGGCTGGATAAAGCCCCTGTTCGGCTATCGAACGAGAAAGGTTTACCGTGGCGTCGAGATGACTGAATGTAGTGGCTGGCGCCGGATCCGTGAAATCATCGGCCGGAACGTAAATTGCCTGAACCGAAGTGATAGAACCCGATCTTGTCGAGGTAATTCTCTCCTGAAGGTTTCCCATTTCTGTCGCGAGTGTCGGCTGGTAACCGACGGCGGACGGCATTCTTCCGAGAAGTGCCGAGACTTCAGAACCGGCCTGAACGAATCGGAAAATATTGTCTATGAATACAAGTACGTCCTTCTTCTGTACATCTCTGAAATACTCTGCCATCGTTATGGCGGAGAGACCTACCCTGAATCTCGCTCCGGGTGGTTCATTCATCTGCCCGAAGACAAGAGCGGTGTTCTCGATAACGCCGGCCTCCTGCATATCCAGCCACAAGTCGTTTCCCTCTCTCGTTCTCTCACCGACTCCCGCAAAGACCGATAGACCCTTCTGCTCGATCGCGAAGTTTCTTATGAGTTCCATGACGAGGACGGTTTTTCCGACTCCCGCTCCTCCCGAGAAGCCAATCTTCCCACCTTTGCTGAAGGGTGCGAGAAGATCGATGACCTTTATTCCCGTTTCAAGTATCTCGACTTCAGTCTGCTGATCGGTGACCGACGGAGCCGCTCTGTGTATTTCCCAGTGATCGGAAAACTTCACCTCACCCTTCTCATCTATCGGTTCACCGAGTAGATTGAACATTCTACCAAGAATCTCTTCTCCCACAGGAACCGTCACCTGGCTTCCCGTATCAATGACTTCCTGCCCCCTTACCAATCCATCGGTGCTGTCCATTGCTATCGCCCTTACGCTGTTGTCACCTATCAACTGGGCAACTTCAAGGACTATCTCTTTATTTAAGAATTCGTTCTTCACTTTCAGAGCATTAAGAATGTCGGGTAGCATTGCTCCCTCGAACGATATGTCCACGACAGGTCCGGTTATTGCAATGACCTTGCCAATGTTCTGTTTATTTTTGTCGGGCACACTCACACCTCCAAAATCAATTAACCGTTTAGTGCTTCAGCGCCGTTAACGACCTCAATTATCTCTTGAGTAATATTCGACTGACGCAGTTTATTTCTGACCAGTGTCAACTGCTGAATCATGTTCTTAGCGTTTTCCGTCGCGTTCTTCATTGCATTTTGTCTTGAAAATAGTTCTCCGACCTTTGTTTCATACATGCCAAGAAGAACTTTTGCAACCAGCCAGGAATTCAGGACGTCCTTGAACAATACATCGATCTCTGGCTCAAAGTCAAAGAAATCGTTGTCGGGCCTGCTGAATTCATCAAGGGGAAGAAGCTTCACAGCTTTCGGTATTTGCGCCAGAGGGTTCTTGAAACTGCTGTAGACCATCCTTAGACCCCCAGCGTGCTCGCTCTCCATAATGTCAAGAGCATCATCGACTATTATGGCCGCTTCGTCCAGATCGGGAGTGTCGTAGAAATGGCTGAAAGAACTGATAGGTATGTCACCCTTCTTGAAAAAGCTTTCGGCCTTGATGCCTACCGTCACAATGTGCCTGATATCTGAGTTAGTTATCTCCCGTTCGGCGGCTTTCATTATTTCGGCGTTGAAAGCGCCCGCAAGGCCCATATCCGAACTGATTACCAGAAGAATCTCTCCTTCGCCCTCAATCTTCGGGTGGCTTGTATCACCAAAGTAAGCTCTGATTAAGGCTCTCTCCATAGCCCTTTCGTAGAGCCTCACAAATTTCAGTCCCTTTTGAATCTTGTTGATCTTTGCCCGCGCGACCATCTCCATGGCGCGGGTAATCTGCATCGTCGAGTTTGTTGACTCGATGCGTTTCTTTATCGCACGCAGTTTACCCTTGCTCACGCTCAATCATCCTCGCTCTGCAAAGAGTTTCAAGGTTTCCTCGATAGCCTTCTTCAAAAGCTTCTCCGTCTCTTCTTCGATGACCTTCTTCTCTCTTATGGAAGCCAAAACATTCGAATAGGAAGCTCGCAAGGTTTTCAAAAGAG
>NZ_JFHJ01000073.1:0-587 GCF_003666285.1 Mesotoga sp. HF07.pep.5.2.highcov
GTATTACAGTCTAATCGACAAAGTCTATTTGGAGAAGAACCTTTTAAAAGCCTATGGCAGGGTAAAATCCAACAGAGGAGCCCCTGGGATAGACGGAGTAAGCGTAGAAACATTTGGAGAGAAACTTCTCGAAGAAATCGAGAGACTATCCGGAGAAATCAAGAGAGGCGAATACAAACCCATGTCACTCAGGAGGGTAGAAATCCCGAAAGCCGACGGTAAAACGAGGCAATTGAGAATACCTGCCGTAAGGGACAGGGTTGTACAGCAATCTCTTAAGGAGGTACTCGAACCAATATTCGAGGAAGGATTCCATCCCTCCAGTTACGGTTACAGAAAGGGAAGAAATGCCTGGCAGGCAGTGGAGAAGGCGAAAGCCTTCGCATCCAAATACGGACTGTGTAATGTAGTGGAACTTGACCTCAGTGAATGTTTCGACACTCTGGATCATGAGAAGATAATAGACTCCGTAGCCGAGAGAGTGAGTGATGGAAAGATACTCAAACTCATACGGGCAATACTGAAGAGCGGAGTAATGGAAGATGGAGTCTGGAAGGAAACAGAGACTGGCAGTCCACAGGGAGGAG
>NZ_JFHJ01000162.1:0-587 GCF_003666285.1 Mesotoga sp. HF07.pep.5.2.highcov
GTATTACAGTCTAATCGACAAAGTCTATTCGGAGAAGAACCTTTTAAAAGCCTATGGCAGGGTAGAATCCAACAGAGGAGCCCCTGGTATAGACGGAGTAACCGTAGAGATGTTCGCAGAGAAACTTCCCGAAGAAATCGAGAGACTATCCGGAGAAATCAAGAGAGGCGAATACAAACCCATGTCACTCAGGAGGGTAGAGATCCCGAAAGCCGACGGTAAAACGAGGCAATTGAGAATACCTGCAGTGAGAGACAGGGTTGTACAGCAATCTCTCAAGGAGGTACTCGAACCGATATTCGAGGAAGGATTCCATCCCTCCAGTTACGGTTACAGAAAGGGAAGAAATGCCTGGCAGGCAGTGGAGAAGGCGAAAGCCTTTGCATCCAAATACGGACTGTGTAATGTAGTGGAACTTGACCTCAGTGAATGTTTCGACACTCTGGATCATGAGAAGATAATAGACTCCGTAGCCGAGAGAGTGAGTGATGGAAAGATACTCAAACTCATACGGACAATACTGAAGAGCGGAGTAATGGAAGATGGAGTCTGGAAGGCAACAGAGACTGGCAGTCCACAGGGAGGAG
>NZ_JFHJ01000082.1:0-2584 GCF_003666285.1 Mesotoga sp. HF07.pep.5.2.highcov
CTTCTGGATACAAGAGTTGGTTTTGCAGTCGGTGATTTCTATGTTGAAGATGCTCTTGAAGCGAGACTTCGAGACAACCCTCTTGCCGAGTTCATTAACAGAGTCCAGATGGAAGTAACGGGAGCCAAGATTTCATGTACCTCGATTTTCGATCATGCGACAACCGGTTGGAAAACCGGACCGATAACCATTGGCGAGATCTACGAGGTTTATCCTGTTCCAAGCACGCTCAGAGTTCTTGAGCTAACCGGCGGAGACATCAAAGAAGCCCTTGAATTCAATGCAGAACGCTTCGTTACCGATGATGGATTGCTTACTTTGGACCATTGGTCTGTTGATGATTATTCGAATTACGATATGTGGGAGGGAATTGAATACATAATCGCCATAGACAGGCCGGTCGGCGAAAGAGTCCTCAGTGTCTGGCATAATGGTAAACCGCTTGATATGGCAGAGACTTATGAAGTCTCTATGAGCAGTTTTCGTGCGGGAGGCGGCGGTTACAGCATGTTCGAGAATAAGCCGGTTGTAAGGGATGTGAAGCTTCAGATCTTTGAGATAATTACGGATTTCGTTCAGGAGAGATTTGCCATTAGTCCCCAGGTTGACAACAACTGGTCGGTAGGAACAGGGTTCATTCACACGGTTGGATGGAACGAAACATTGAGATCAATTTCAGAGATGTATGACATCGAGGATTCTGAAATCATGAAATATAATCCCGATCTAGTAGGAGTTAAAAGCATTCCCGCAGGTTCGGAACTGATAGTTTACAGACCCTTTTTTCAAGACAAGTAAAATACCGGTAACTTCGACCCCTAATTCTGATATTTACTAACACAACTGTTTATCCACGATCTCTATTCGACATCTTTGAGAAACCTACGAACGGCCTCGATGTATTCCTTGGCTTTCTCAAGATGGTGTTCGTGAGATGCCCCTTCGAAGATCTTCATAGTTGCATTTGGAAATTTACTGCTGTAGTACCTGGTCGTTTCCGGTGTCGCTTCATCGAATTCACCGCAAGTCAATAGGACGGGTACGGTAATGTTTTCGAGATGAGGTGTACAGTCGAAGTCTTTCAAAACGCCTGTTACTGTGAATTCGCTTGGTCCGTACATATAGTTGTAGACCTCTTCCCCCATGCCGGCGACTGCTTCGTTCATACATTGAGGCCATGGCTCCATTCGACATACATATTTCCCATAGAACTCTGAAATTGCCGACTGATAACTCTCTCCATTGAAGTTACCGATTGATTCGGCTCTTTTGATAGCGGATTGTGAATGATCAGACAAGGTCTCAACCAGTTTTCTAGTATCGCTTTCAAATCTCTTGATACTCATTGCCGGTCCCGACAGAACAAGACTTTCGGCGAAACTGGGGTATTTAACGGAATATTCGCAGGCGAGAATAGTTCCCCAGGACTGGCCGAGAAGATTAATTGTCGAAAACCCTAACTCTTTTCTCAGACACTCGATTTCTTCCACGAAGCGATCAACTCTCCAGAGCGACCTATCTGATGGACGCTCTGATCTACCGCAACCCAGTTGGTCGTAGAAGACAACGGGCCTCTCATCTGAAAGCGCACTTATCGTCTCAAGGTAGTTGTGTGGAACACCAGGACCCCCATGAATCGTAATAATAGGTTTCATCTTACCGAATCTACCTTGCACTTCATACCAGATTCGTCCACCGGGAACGGTTACATATCCTTCCAATCTGTCTCCCCCCAAAGAGAAAAGTCTTTCATGAGAGTGAGAACAATCAACCGCTACAATAACTGCTTTCAACAATTGAAAGAACCGAAAAACCTTTCGTCCTCACTATTGAAAACAAAAGGGCACTCGGAATGTTTCTTTAATATGAGTCTTTCAAGAAAAGAATATCATAAATGAAGAGCTCATAATCACCTGTTGAGAAAGATTCTTCAAGAGCTTGCCAAAGTAGAGGAGCAAGACTCAGCTGCATTTCCGATTTCAAGTAAGCGGGTATGACTTTGTATATTGCTTTCCTAACCAAGGACTTACGAAAGATGAGGTACGATGTGGAGCACTTGGTATCTTCATCTAAAAGCCTTTTCAGCTACCCATAATGGCTTTCAGCTGAAAATGTCATTAAAGAGAGGTTTTAAGTCACGAAAGAGTCTGTCAAAGCTTCTTCTACGTGAAGTACTCTCATCCCCAGAGTGTGCTTTGAAATGCTTCTTTTTAGTGGCTTGAAACTGATTTAACTCTTTTGTCTAGCTACATGAGATATAGCAAGGGTACTAAATTGGACTGGCTATCTTTGTACTATACTTTCAGCTTGTATCTCGAGTTTGCAACTGAACTAGACAAGAAATCGGGCTAGTGTTGTCACATTCTCTCACGTAAAATTGGAAAATTCTCTTCAAGCAAGCAGGAGTTCACAAAGACGTTATTTGCAGGCGCAAGGGAAATAGTTTATACTATACCGGGAGGGGTAATATGAATGAATTGACCGCAGTAGCAACCGGAACTCTAGGTGTGTCACCAATGATAAGTCCAATCGTTACAACAAGCGTTACTTACGGGAGTGCCTTTCTGGGAGGTTTACTTTCTTT
>NZ_JFHJ01000227.1:0-1173 GCF_003666285.1 Mesotoga sp. HF07.pep.5.2.highcov
AAATCCTCAATTAACTTCGCAATAAAATCGGTCTGGTAAGTAGATTTGTACTGCTTCCAGGGGTCGCCATCCACAACGCTGAAGACCACTTCCTCCCTGATAAGATAAACCAGAGCTATCTTACTCAGTTCGTCCGGCTCGAGAAACTCTATGTAAAAATCCTCACCACCGACCATGATAATTCTTGCCTTCAAATTCAGGTCTCTGTATCCTGAATCGGCACTCTCTGTATCGGCTAAATGAAAATGAATCCCAACCAATGTGTCTATATCGCCCGCTTCAACGACTTGCTGGATAAACAGGGTCAGATCATCATATACGCTTTCAGAAGCGAGCAACGATGCTCCAACAAGCAAAGAAAAAACGATGACGAGTACCAAGCAATGTTTCATCTTGTCCACCTCTTCGCGAGATTATAACATGTCAGGAGAAAGAGAAAAGTGATAAGATCTGATTGAGGGGTGATGATTTGAGAGTAGCGTTTCCAGACCAGATGAGGAAAATAGACAAAACTATAATAGAGCATGGAGTACCCTCCTTACTTCTAATGGAAGAAGCGGCCCGCAGCGTCTTCGAAGAGATTAGAAGCTTCAACTTGAGTAATGCAGTCGTCCTGTGTGGTGGAGGTAATAACGGAGGAGACGGATACACAGTTGCAAGGCTCCTTCTATGTGCTGGAGTTCATGTAAAAGTTGTTCAGTGCTATGTTCCCTCGACGGTCGACTGTAAAGCGAACGCAACTTTATACAGTTCGCTTGGCGGCCAGATCATAATAATCGGAGAGAAGACCGACGTGGAGGAACTCCTTTCAAAAGCTGACATAGTAATCGACGCAGTCTTTGGGACTGGGTTTCACGGAGAGCTCGAACCAGGAGTCGCACAGATATTTGATTTTGTTAATCGACTGGACGTAATCAGGCTGGCCGTGGACATTCCCTCCGGAGTGTCTGGATTCGATGGCAGCATTTCAAAATCCTGCTTTAGGGCTCACAAAACGGTTACCTTTGGATTGGCCAAGACAGGTCATTTTCTCTATCCGGGGCGCGAGTTCTGCGGCGATATGGTGGTAGGAAGTGCAGGCTTTCCAAAGAATGTGATGGATTCTATTGCTGAGCCAGAAGTCATCGATGATGAGATGGTTTCGAAACTCATTCCGGAAAGAGCTCCTAACAG
>NZ_JFHJ01000466.1:0-897 GCF_003666285.1 Mesotoga sp. HF07.pep.5.2.highcov
AAACTCATTCCGGAAAGAGCTCCTAACAGTTACAAAGGCACGTTCGGTTCCGTGCTTGTTGTAGGGGGAAGCAACATTTATACAGGTGCTCCGTATCTCTCCGCTCTAGGGGCGTTCCGATCTGGTTGTGGAATGGTCTACACATACACCCCTAAGGGATCTGCAACCGTTATAAGAAACAACCTTCCCGAGGCCATCGCTTATGAAAGTCGGGGGGACTTCCTCATCCCAAGAGATATCGAGGTACTTCCAAAAATCATGGAAAAAATCGACTCGATTGTTGTTGGTCCGGGTGCCGGAAGAGAAAAAGAAAGTATTGAGTTCATTCTTAAATTGCTCCAGAGTTTCCCGGATAAGAATTTCGTCGTAGACGCAGATGGACTTTACGCTCTCTCAAATGATCTCTCGGTCCTCGCCCGATCTGAAAGAATCATAATAACGCCGCACATTGGTGAGTTTGCGCGGATGAACGAAGGTAAGACTGATCTCAAATCCTTCATTCAGTTTTGCGTTGGTAACAGAACAACTGCCATTCTAAAGGGGGCTTCGTCTGTACTGTGTGATGACAAAGGAAAGATAACCATAAACACGACGGGGAATACCGGTCTCGCAAAGGCAGGGAGCGGAGACCTTCTTTCAGGAACTATTGCCGGTTTCGCTTCACAGACGGGCGAGCTGACCAAATCGGCGATACTTGCTATGTATTTCATGGGCAGAGCCGCAGAGCTATCGATTGTTTCAGAGCCCTGCAACTCGGCTTCTCAAATAGCCGAGTCTTACTCACTGGTTTTTAAGGAACTGGAACAGAAGTGAAGGGGAAGAATTAATGGAACTCAATCATAATGTCTCTCAACGTCTCGAACAAAAACTCGGACTTTCTCTCAAAGCTCAGCAGGC
>NZ_JFHJ01000016.1:0-1098 GCF_003666285.1 Mesotoga sp. HF07.pep.5.2.highcov
GAAGAGTTTGTTTCCATAAACTCTTGCTATTGCGAGGATGACTCCAATAATAAATCCGATTACCACTGCAATCAAAGTCATTTCGAGAGTAACCCCAAGGCCTTCCAGAAATTTGGGCCAGTAGTTAACGACAATTTTCCAGATCCTATCCACTTCATTCACTCCCGTAAAGCTCACTGAGCTTGAAGAGGAATTCCTTCGTTCGAGGATTCTTTGGATTCTTGAACATTTCTTCAGGGGAACTCTGTTCAACAATATGACCGTGTTCCATAAAGATGATCTCATCAGATACAGTTCTTGCAAACCCCATTTCATGAGTCACAACAAGCATTGTCATGCCACTTTCAGCCAGGTTCTTCATCACTGACAGTACTTCTCCAATCAGTTCTGGATCTAAAGCCGATGTGGGTTCATCAAAAAGAATGATTTTTGGGCTCATTGCTAACGCACGAGCGATTCCGACCCTTTGCTTCTGACCACCTGATAGCTGAGCGGGATACATATTCGCTTCTCTCTCCAGCCCAACTCTTGTAAGCTCTTTCATTGCAATCTCTTTTGCGAAATCCTTCTCGATTTTCTTCACCTTGGTGAGGCCTACCATGACGTTTTTTAGAGCCGTAAGATGGTTGAAAAGCCCGAAATCCTGGAAGACAAAGCCTATCTCCTGACGAATCTTGTTTATATTTTTAGCAGATGTAACCTCTTCCTCTTCGAGCCAGATCTGGCCACTGTCGGGAGTAACAAGCATATTTATACAGGAAAGAAGCGTACTCTTGCCGGTTCCACTAGGACCGATAATTACTTTAGTCTCTCCCTCCTTCATGTCAAAGGATACGCCTTTCAAGACTTCTTTGTCACCGAAGGCCTTCTTGAGATTCTCGACTCTTAGTACGACTCTTTCCTTACTCATCTTACCGTCTCCTTTACATCGAATCCAGGAATTGCAAGTCGTTTTTCAACGCTTCCCAGAGTCTTGTTGATAGCGATTGTTACTATGAAATACATTACTGCAACCGTGAGGTAGATCAGCATAGGTTCATATTTAGTGGCGATTATGTATCCTCCCTGGCGGAGAAGCTCAGTTACTCCAAGTGCGTA
>NZ_JFHJ01000524.1:0-12894 GCF_003666285.1 Mesotoga sp. HF07.pep.5.2.highcov
TTACAGAAGAAAGGGGGATTTTCGTTTTCTCCGACGAGGTCTACAGAGGGCTTGAGCTTGATCAATCTATAGAAAAACAGAAGTCCTTTGCAGATATTTCCGACAACTCCCTTGCACTTGGCGTGATGTCAAAATCCTACGGATTGGCTGGCTTGAGAATCGGCTGGGTAGTATCTCACAACAAAAGTGTCCTGGAATCAATGACCAGATTCAAGCACTACACTACGATCTGCAACAGCGCCCCGTCTGAATACCTCGCGATGAAGGCCCTTCAAGTTGGAGACAAACTTCTTGAAAGAAACAGGGAGATTGTCTATCAGAACTGGGAATATGCGGAACCCTTCTTCGGCAAGTACTCTCCATTGTTTAGTGTATCAAGACCGAAGGCCGGGCCAATTGCCTTTGTAAGTTTTCTCCGAGGAGACGTCGATCGCTTCTGCTCCGAGCTCCTTGATAATTCCGGAGTTCTGCTTCTTCCCGGGTCGATGTATGATTACGAAGGCAGCTACTTCAGGATGGGATTCGGCCGAAAGAGCTTCTCTGAAGGGTTGGACCGGCTGGATAAGTTTCTGGAATCATTTGATTAATGATTATGCATTTAAGCGGCCACTGTCGTCTATGTGCGAATAATAGATCAGTTCGACAAAGCCAAAGGGATTGCAGATTCTCGGGCAAGATTTCTTAATCTCCCGGCAACAGCTGAACAGGTTGACTTTAACAATTTCTCGTGGTAAAATAGGTATTGAAGACGCTTTGGGAGCGTCTTTTTTTCTTTCCCCTATGATTCTAGGTGAAACTCTGATAGCCGAACGGAGAGATGACCTTTAGAGCCACCCAGCTGTTCTTGCTCTTTCAATCTATCCACTAGGCTTCGCGGAAAATGGAGAGCCGACAGTTGATAAAGTTGTATTTATTCTAGTAACTTGGATCTGAAACTTTTAACTGGTCGCGCTTTTCGCGCAATGGATCGAGATCCTGGCCAAAGGCAAACCAGGATGCTGTGAAGGGAGTAGGACTGTGATTCTGCGGAGTCTTCCCCAATGAGCCTGCCCTGAAAATCTCCTATTCAGGGCTTCTGTTTGGCATCTCCTGTTCAGGGGTTCTGTCTGGGGATCTTGTTAAGGGTCATCTCGAACTTGTTTCAGGATCTGGGTTTCGATCCTAACGAAGTACGGATCCGTGGTCTTGACGAAGTACGTGACCACGATCTTGGCCGGACAACAAAGGGCCGGTCTTTGCAGCGTTCAGCGTCTCCTAGCAAGCGCACAGCGGCTCTTAGAACAAAAGATTCTGAATCAAGTTCAGAATGACGGGATGTGGCGTTTTTTCGGAATAACCAACGCTATCATTCCCGTCAGGACCTTTCAGAAGTTTCCATCATTGTCATCTCGAACTTGTTTCGGGATCTGGGTTTCGATCCTAGCGAAGTACGGATCCGTGGTCTTGGCGAAGTACGTGACCACGATCTTGGCCGGGCAACAAAGGACCGGTCTTTGCAGCGTTCAGCGTCTCCTAGCAAGCGCACAGCGGCTCTTAGAGAAAGATATGGGTGTCTAGGGTTCGGTGAAAAGAAACGGTTCGCTCTTGAGTGTAATAAGGGATTAATACCATTTACTCTGGAATCATCCCGTTGATTCTTGCCTGAAGTGCTCTTGTTCAGAGGTTCTGCACAGGATTTCGTTCCCAAACTTCTCTCTTTGTTTTTTCCTCCTGGCGTGTAAACGCCAGCATCACTTCTTGAGATCCTCTTTCTCTATCTAGAAAAACCTGCTTCTATTAACGCGCACTTCTTAGCCCGATCTTTCGCCCGATCGTTAGTTCCCCCGCACAGCGGGCACTGCGACCTGGCGTGATCTTCGCCAGCTTTGCGTCCACCGATGTTCTTTCGGCCTATCTCTAACATATGTTGTCAAGTGATTTTCGTGAAGTAGTTTCGTGCAGCTTCTGTCGAGATGCAATTGTCATTTTCGGAGTATCCCGCTAATCTGTTAATATTGTAACGTGCCTTTTCCATTTTGGCAATTGTCCATTTCAGTTAGGTCAAACCAAGGAGGTGGGAGCATGAGTTCAGAAGAAGGCTTTTTGTTTCATACTCGAGGAATTGACTTGATCGAGACTTGCAAAAGTAGAAAAGAAGGCGATATTTTCGAATGGCCTGTGAAACAACAGCCGATGGGGGGGGGAGAAATATGGAGAATGAAAAAAAGACAGTTCGCAGGTTTGTTTTCAAGTTGTTCAAGGTTTACTGGAAACGGGAACTGCTGGCTGCAGTTCTAGTCGGCGTGATGATTGCACTTGCAGTTGTCTTTCCGCTCTTGATAAGGCTGCTAATAGATGTAGTTATCCCTTCTGGCGACATGGACCTTCTCGTAAAGTACGTTTTGCTTGTCGTCGGGCTCTGGTTTGGAAGCTTGATATTTACTTATTTTGGCGAGGTGGTTTTTGAAACCACGGCCCTCATGGCAAAATCGGATTTGCGAAAGCAGTTGCTAGAAAAGATGTTTGTTCTTCCTTTCGACTTTTTCCACAAGAATAAAACCGGCGAGCTCGTATCGAGATTGATATCTGATCTGGAACTTGTAGGAACTGTTATAGCGCAGGTGTTCCCGATACTGTTATTGGGAGTCGTTCAAATAACGGCGATTCTAGCAATCATGTTTGCTTTTAACTGGAAATTGACTCTTTTGCCCCTAGGCTTCATCGTGTTTTCCTTTCTTGTGATAATGTTCTTCAATATTATGGTGGAGAAAAGGAGCAAGGTGGAGAGGGAAAAATTCGGCGAACTGGCAGGAGTCACAAGTAACATAATCGATAATATGAAACTGATCAGAATCGCTATGCCATTTGCCTGGGTCATGAATTTCTTCGATCGTTTTCAAGGAGACCATATTTATGCGGGCAAGAGGTTCATAAAGTCAATAAAAATCGCCGGTACACTCAAGACGTCGATAAACGGACTTATTTCCTTTTCACTGCTTGCCTATGGTGGTTACCTGGTAATGAAGGGTGAGATTACCGTAGGAATTCTGATGACTTTCTGGGCTTACGTTCAATCATTATTCAACCCTATTCAGCTGCTCATGCAGGTGAACATTCTTCTAAGGCAAAGCTGGGGAGGACTCCTAAGAACAATCGAGGTGCTGGAAGCTCCTGAAGAAGAAAGGAGCAACAGTAGTCCTAAGTTAGAAGATGTACGGAGCATTTCTTTAGAGAACATTGCGTTTGGCTATGGCAACAAGCAAATTCTAAAAGGTCTATCTCTTGAATTGAGGAAAGGGGAAATCACGACGCTGGTAGGCGAGAGCGGCGCCGGCAAAACCACTACTCTGAATATTCTTATGGGACTTCAAAAACCCCAGTCGGGAACCATTTACATAAATGGCGATCCGGTATCGAATTCTGCATTACTCAGACCCTATATAGGCTTTGTGGAGCAGACACCAACTTTATTTGAAAAATGTACTCTCCTGGAAAACATTACCCTGGGTAGATCGATTTCTAAAGCCAGTTTGGAAAACATCTTCGAAAGAACAAACCTGGACGTATTGCTGAGAAGATTCGAGAATGGACTCGACACATTAGTTGCAGACATTCAGCTTTCTGGCGGTGAGAGACAGTTGGTCGCGCTGGCCAGAGCACTTGTCTCGAATCCACGACTGCTGATTCTTGATGAGATCACGGCAAATATCGATTCAAAGACTGAAGAAATAATTCAGAATACTCTTTTGGGTCTGAGATCTGAAGGCATAATCGTGCTGATGGTTGCTCATAGATTATCAACTGTCCTACTGAGCGACAGTGTGGCGCTAATCAGTAATGGGGTTATTGTTGCAAGTGGAACTCACAACGAGCTGTTGAAGACCAGTTCCGAATACAAAAAGCTTTACTCGCTTCAGCTGATAAAAGATGAATAGAAGGATAATTGGTCAAGCACCGCTAGGTGCTTTGTGAAAGCCCCGGACTGAAAGATATCAGGCAGGCTTCATGGTGTGCGTTTCAAATGAGAAAAGATCGGGATGCGGGTGTAGCGCATGGCTCATGATGCCGCAGGGGAAAGGCATGAATACTGACTTTAACCCCCCGGACTACTCTTCCTGAAGTCGTCGAAGGCACCATGAAGGCATGGAAGAATCTCGGAACAGAGTCAAGGGAGAAAGATTGTTTCACCTTTTGTCCCCAATAACTTATCCTGGCGGCGTTTTTCCACATTACGATCTGATCTATCAAGGACGCACCCTTAAGTATATTTCGAGAATGCTCTTCGTGCTAATTGCAGCTTCAGACCCGCGATTTTCCAGTTCGAAGAGAACGAAGACGGGCCATTTAGCCCGTCTACACTAGAAATCAAAATTGTATCTTCCTGCCAGATGAAAGTGAGGAAAGAACGTCGAGTGTCTTGCCAGCTGATCTCCAAGGTTGAATCCCACATTTATGATTGAAGTTGCCAGCTCGAGACTGAAGTCGCTCATGTCGAAGCCTGCTCCGATGTGGGAGACTAGCGGAAGATACTTTATGTCTCGAGCTGCAAGGATGCTAGACAGTTCAGTCATCGCCGTTACCTTGAAGAAGACAGGCGGAAGAGAAGACGCGAGATCTTCGAGTCCCAGTTCGGCATAAAGTCCTATGAGTGATTGCGTGGGGTCAAGAGAATAGAATTCCATTTCCTCAAAGCCGAATCCGAAGACCGGAACATCTGCAATAATGCCTAAGACGGGTTTGCTAAACAACATCCAGCCTACCTGAGTCCTCCCGAAAAACTGGAGATCAAATTCCTTCGTCTGTCTGTTTTGGTTGAGAACAAACCCCATACCAACGGAGAAATGAGTGGCAACCAGTGCCGAGGCCATTCCCAGAATCAAAACAAATACTGCAATTCGTTTCACTATCACACCTCCTGTAGGTTCAAATCAATATCTCAGCCTTGCGGCAATTTCGCAATCAAGTAGTTCCTTATCTACCACCACTACTTTGCCGTCGTTGTTTACGACACTCCTTACGATCCACGGACCTACGTTTCTAACCTCTCTGCTGTCTTTGACTGCATGTGTATATACGAGCTCTCTCCCAAGCACGTAACCCCTCTTTCTCTCAGTTGGGTTAATGAAAAGGGTATCGATCCTTCTATCATTTGCTGCTTTAGAGACTTCTGTCCATCCTTCAACGTATTTCTCGAAATTCTCTTTCGCGTTGTGAAGAAATTCCCTTCGGATCTTTCTGCTCACGCTCTCTATAAGCTTCGAGGCATCTTCCTGTAGCTGCCTCTCTTGATTAAGGGTTTTCTGGACGAAGACAGGGTGTGCATAAGGCAATAATTGCCTCGCTTCGTTTTTGAACTTCTCCATAGTCTCGTTAAAGGAAGAAGAGTAATAGATGACTAGATAGTTAACATCTTTTGGAAGATCTTCGTCGTTCTTTATCAGTGAGGCAATCTTCTGAAGAAATCTTCGGTTCTCTTCTTCTTTTGCCCTGCCGACTTTCTCCGAAGCGTTGCCGTGGTACATCGCTCCTGAGGAAGGTGAGGGAGAGTATTCCTCCATATACTCCTGTTCCTTTTTCCTAATGAATTCATTTTCAATACTCTTTATTAACGAAAGCTTGTTGCCATCCATCGCATAGAAAGATGACTTCTCTCTCTCCAACGATACGATCAGGGCGTCTATGGACGAACTTGAAAGCCAGATCAACTGATCAAGATCAAAAGTCTTGCCTATGTATATCTCTTTCTCCGGTACCTGTGAAAGAGGGATGATGCTCAAGCCTTCTATCACCTCATCGGCTTTTACGTCTTCTCCCATGCGGAATTCAACGAAAATCGCCAATCCTCTTCGAAGTTCTTTTGTATTTCCCAAACCAGTAAGAACGGCTTCAACAATTCTTTGATTGATCTTTCCCATTCCAGATAACTTCTCGTCCTTTCTCAAATGCTCAAGGATGAATGACTTAACATGTCTTTCGGCATCGGCTCTTGTCATGTTTTCCATAGGGAAGTAGAATGTGAGAAGATAAGAGTCTGATCTTATTTCCGCCTCTACATTCAGGAGCTTTTCGAGTTCTTTTTCCATCTCAGCTCTTCGAAGAACGCGTGGTTTGAAATCATCCATTGAATCTGCCTCCTTCCATGCTTTCTGGTGGTTTGAAAGAACCTTAGGGCTCTACTGTCTAGAATACATTTGATCTAATCTTGGAACATCCATTCGTTCACATTGGCTGCGACCGTTTCAATTCAATTATAACCCCAGAAAATGTAGTACAATAGTCGCGGAGATGATTCGTTTGGCTAACAGTTTACTATGCTTGCTCCACTCTAGAATGGGGAGAGCCTTTCCGGCCTTAAAAGTTAAAAATTTCAGATACTTCTGGATCGGTCAACTCATATCTGTTATGGGAACATGGATGCAGACAGCTGCTCAGTCATGGCTTGTTCTGACAATTACCGATTCGCCGTTTTTGCTGGGACTCCTCGGAGTTGCTCAGTTTACTCCTGTGCTTCTATTTTCGCTACCTGCAGGAGTCTTCGTCGACCGATTTCCCAAAAGAAGTATCGTTCTGCTGACTCAGACGATCTCCATGATTCTGGCCTTGATTCTTGCAATTCTTGTATTCACAGATTCGGTTCAGTACTGGCATATATTTCTTCTCGCTCTTGGCCTAGGGATGGTAAAGACACTTGATATTCCTGCAAGACAGTCTTTCATGATTGAACTTGTGGGACGTGATGTTGTGCTGAACGCAGTCGCGTTGAACTCAACAGTAATGAATCTGGGAAGAGTAGTGGGCCCGGCGGTTGCCGGGGTCGTTATGGCTCTGGTTGGAGCAGGCTGGTGTTTTCTGGTTAACGGTGTGACTTTCCTGGCTGTGATCTTTGGATTATTGAAGATAGACGTTGAACCTGTAATAAAGAAGCGACCAAAGGGAACCGTGATACCGGATATCAAGGAAGGGCTAGTTTACCTGTTTAGTAAGCCGATACTGACTACGACAACCCTCATTCTGGCTATTGTGAGTACCTTTGGCATGAATTACAGCGTCCTAATCCCTGTTTTCGCGAGAAATCAGCTTGGTCTTGACGCGCAAGGATATGGTCTTTTGATGTCCGCTCTGGGAGTAGGATCCATGCTTGGTGCGCTAATTGTTGCAAGCAGCAGTTCAAGAGGGCCGAATAGAGTTCGACTCTTTGTCGTTCCGTTCATCACATCATCGCTTTTTATGATTATGGCATTCAACAGATCCTATGCCTTTTCGGCTTTGCTGATTGGCTTGATGGGATTTGCGAATATCTTCTTTACAACAACTGCTAACAGTCTTATGCAAATAAATTCCGATAATGAGTTTAGGGGAAGAGTTATGAGCGTATATTCGCTCGTCTTCGCAGGGTCAACACCTATCGGGAACATGTTTGTGGGTTCGATTGCCGACAAGGCCGGTGGAGGCAGCGCTTTCTTCTGGGCCGGCGTTGTAACTTTTTTTCTTGTGGCGGCTACGATTATCGCTCACAAAATAAGGAAGAGATCAGTAAGGGTGAAACCGGAGCAACATCCTGACTGAAGAATCAACCAGAAATGTTGTATAATCTCAATGTTTATATCCGGGGTGATAACATGTCGAGTATTCCCTTCTCCCGGATTTCCAGGTTCTGGGGGCTAAAGAGGAAAATCGTACTTGAAAAAAAGACTAACGCTAGAGCTTTCATTGTGAGGTCTGGCAGTATTTTTTACGTATTGAAGAGGAGGGTCGCATCTCTTCCTTCTAGATCTTGCCAGACTGAGCTTCTTAAATACCTTGTCCAGAGTGGGCTTCCCGTATCTGCGCCTATTCCCTCGGGAAGTGGTGAGTTCGAGGTGAAGATAGGGAAATATGTATATTCGCTGTTTCCATACATAGAAGGCGAAAAGGCCGATTCCAACATTTCCAATGCCACGCCCGAAATGGCGGAGGAGCTAGGAATCTTCACCGGGAGGCTTCACAGAGTTCTTAAAGAAGCAGAAGGGAGTTTCTTCGAAAGAACTAATCTGCTGAAATCCCTCACCTCTGCAATTAGGTATTTCAACTCGACCGGATCTTTCTTTTCAAGATCAGATATGGAAATGATAGAAGAGTTTTTCACAGATTTCTACAAGCTCTATTACAAGCTTCCGGTCCAGATAATCCATGGCGACTATCATCCAGGCAACATAATAGTGCACGAAGGAAAGGTTTCTGGGATAATAGACTTTGATTGCGCGACCAGAGAAGTGAAAGCGCTGGATCTCGCTTATCTTATTCACAGTGTCTTTGCAGAGTTTTCAAGAATGGGTTCACCTTCACTCTTCCTCTACCTGCTTCCTCACTTGCTTGAAGGCTATTGCCTTGAGAACACTCTTTCTTTTGACGAACGGGAGAGCTTGGGTTATCTTCTTGCTGCTATCTCAATAATTCAGATACACTATTTTTCGGCAAACGGACTTTCTGACGAAGCGAATTTTGCATCGACGGTTTTCAGATGGATTTACCTGAACAACCATCGAATAAAGGAAAAGTCCGGACTGGTTCTAACGCGTTCCAAAAAGGCAGTCTGAAGATTTATCGGATAGTGAAAGCCCCTCCATGTTTTCTTGTCTCTCTTGTTCTTACCCGTTTAACAATTGCCTCCATATATGTCATCCTTTCTGCATTGTCTTATCGGATAATTCGTTGATTGTAACGAAGTATCTGCGATCAAATCGACTATAGTTGTAATTCCTCCTAAAGAGAAACCGCATAAGAAGAAATGGAACGATCCATTCACTCCAAGTGTCTCGAAAGCGATCTCCCTAGGATTCTCAATAATACAAGCACTCATTGACGGATTCATTCTGGTTCGCTCCAATTATTCTTAACTGGTATGGTGCTATCGAAGTTATGGCATATAATCCGTTTATAGGAGGCGGACTATATGATTGGGTTGAAAATTGTGATCGACAGGAACTCCGAAGTCCCTTTTTTCAAGCAGTTAGTTGATCAACTGAGAACGGCAGTAATAAGAAGGGAGATACCTGAGGGGACACGACTCCCTTCCGAACGGGAGCTTTCGAAGCTGCTGAGGCTGAACAGAAGTGTTGTTGTAAAGGCTTACAATGAACTGAAGCTGGACGGACTTCTGGTTTCGAAAACGGGCAGTGGAACATACGTAATTTCGGCCCATCCGCAAAAAAAGGAATTCGACATGATTTCCTGGGGAGAACAACTCAACTCATGGGCTACCCTTCCGGCCGGTTCGGCAAGATGGGTAAACCTTCTCAAAAGTCTGTCGGATGGTTGCATACGTCTAGATACAGGTGTGCCTCACGTAGGCGCCGATCAGGTTGATCTGATGAAGGAGATACTTGGAAACCTAACCGATGAGGAACTGATCACTACACTGAATTATCCTTCGCTAAGGGGCCACCCGGAACTCATCAAGTATCTTTGCCTGAGAATGAACAGCTCTGGACTTCACATAAACTCGAGGAACATGCTGATCACTGTGGGCACCGAAGAAGCTATCTATTTGTTATTCTCGGCTCTAGCGAGACCGGGAGAGACGATAGTCATCGAAAACCCGACCTACGTTAACGTAATCAACATCTCGAGAATGTTTCAGCACAGAGTTATCCCTGTAGAGAGGAACTCGGAGGGTTTGAATCTTTCTACACTGGAGAACGTGTTAAATAGAAGCCGGGTAAAATTCATATACACTATGAGCTGCTCGCACAACCCGACAGGGGCAAACATGCCCGAAAGGAAAAAGGAAGCCCTCGTCAAACTCTCAGAGCAGTATTCGGTTCCCATAATCGACGACACTGTGTTTTCCGAAATCCAGTATGATCTTCCTGCACCCAAATCACTCAAGTACTACGACACCCATAACTGTGTTATCGAGATCGGCGGCATTTCTAAGGCCTACGCGCCAGGGCTCAGGATAGGCTGGATAATCGCCGATGAAGCATTGATCGAAAGGCTGATCGAGCCCGTAAGAATGATCTCACTTGGAGTCCCGAATTTCAGCCAGCTCGTTGCAGCCAAGATGCTTTCAACAGGAGAGTATGACGCTTTCCTGAAAAGATATCTAGAACTGTGCCTCAAGAAAAGGGAGACTACGAAAAGAGCTTGTTACAGACATCTTCCTGGTTACATAAGAGTGAACGAGGCTCAGGGGGGCAACTTTTTCTGGCTAGAACTGCCGGGTTCTATGGACGGCTGGAAGCTTGCGGAAGAAGGAATTGAACAGGGTGTTGCCGTCGCTCCCGGGAGTCTCTTCACGTTCGATTCGAGTGGCAGGAGTTTCGTGCGCCTCAATCCTCTGGGGGTTCCGCATGATCAAATCGAAGAGGGAATAAGCCGGCTTTCGAGAGCAATCGAGTCTAATTCAAAGAGAGATAATCGTGAGGAAGGGACGGTTTCAGTGGTAGTTTAGAGTTCGAGACTCAGGAACCATGTGGATGGGAGAAATACCTGTGTGCCCAGAAGAGAAGTAGCGAAGAGCTCCCGGTCATCAGTCTCACGATGGAATGCTCGTAATTGAATTCGGTTATTCTCTTCAAGAAATTCGAGAGGCCTCTAATCTTGGGAAGAAGATAACTTCTCTCTCCTATCCGCAATTCTCTGCTGTTCATGGAGACTCTTCCTGCATAACTGGTTTTGGCGCCACTGCCAATTTCCATCTCCGTAACAGTCCCCTCGCCCACTTCGATTCCTCCGTTTAGGGCAATATGTTCAGCGAGAATTTCTCGCTGGATCCCGATGATCTCTGGAACTGTCCTTCCCGAGACAAGTCCATAATCGTCTACAGTCAAGGATGTTCCGCATTTATCACAGATCGCTGAATCTCCTGAGGCTTTGACCGTCTGAAATTCACCACACTTTTCGCAGAACCAGATGATCTTCTCTATCCCTTCTGCTTTGTTCCTGCCCTTGAACATAACCTTCTTCTCTTCCTGCCATCTCCAGTCAGAAGCTTCAGAAAGGAAATCTAGCGCTTCTTTCCCGGCAAAGGACTTGAACTCCACTTCTATCCTTCCCCATCTATGATGATCCGCCCACCTTGGCTTTGTAAGGTATGCCCCACTCATTCTAGCTGCGACAACCGGTACATCGAGCCTCTCCAAGAACCTGTCTGTTCCAGGCGGAACCTCGCCAAACTCGCCATCCCACGTTACAGAACCCTCCGGCATCAGGCCAAGAACTCCACCGTTGCTCACGACCTCAATCATCTTTCTCATGGCGGGGATATCGGGGACACCCTTCCTTTTCTGAATTGCTCCCGCCGCCCTCAAAATCGGTCCCGAAAAAGGGTTGTCGAAATTTCCAGCGGCCACAGCCCATACTATTGGGAAGCTCGTAAGGGCCTCGATCAAAACGGCGTCGATGAAGTAAGCATGATTGCCAATCAGAATAAACGGAGGTCTGGGCAACTTTTCCATGCCTATTCCATAGAGATTGTATCTCTTAATGAAGGGGACCCTGAGAATCGGTCTCAGCGCTCTCCAGATTAGCTTGTCTCCAGGGAGTCTTCTCTTCATCGGATCACACACCTACTTTTCTTCCGGATCTGCTTTGATCGCATCCGTATTGCGGCCAAGAACCCGAAGGGGAAGAGCCCGTCTTCAGCGCGCCCAGTCTACTCCTACCACCAATATCGTTCGAAGTAACGGCATAATACGGTACGCCTTCCTCACTCGTTACAGGTGAACCCAGGCTGTCTTTTCCTATGTATTCGGATGACTCAATCTGCCCAAAAGAGTTCAGTTGGAAGATCTTTGCCTCGCCACGTACGATCACATAAATATTACCATTGGAAGAAGAAATCGGAGTCGCCACTATTTCATCTTCAAGCTCCGTGCTCCATATCAAAGATCCTTCACTGGATATTGCCTACCACTGTCCATAGAACGCACGGGCGAAGATCAACCCCTTATCTCCAACTACCGGACTAGCCGCAATCGCTGAATTTTCAGGATTTTCTGCTATCTGAAGGTTCCACTTCTCGGAACCGTCTACCGGATCAAAGACATAAAGGTGACCATCATGGTATGTACTGTAAACGGTCCGCTCTTCACCTATTGCCGGACTGGAATAGAAGCCGGAAGATATAGTCTCAGTCTCATTTCTCCAGAGAAACTCCCGACCCTTAAGTGCAAAGATGTAGTTTGAATCACTCCCCCCGGTTGTCATTGTGCAAAAAAAGACTGTTTTGTCTATTCCGACTAAAGACCTCGACCAGATCTCTCGTCCGGTTTCGAAGTTCCAGAGTTCCTTCCCGCCTGAAGAGATGCAGTAGAGAACACCGACATATATTCCAAAATACACGTTGCCAAAGGCATCGAAAGAGGGACTTACCCTGACTGTGGTGGCTCCCGCTTCCTCTGTTCCTCCAAATGACCCATGAAGTACACCTTCACTCGAAAGTTTCATTTGTCTTCTCGAAGTAGTTCCAATATGTTGGTCACCCTCACTGTTAATGGATGCGTCACTGCTGAACCATTCACCGCTGACTGACTTCAAAGAGAAGAGTGTTCTGTGGGATTCTAGACTTGAGGTGAACGAGAATGTTGTGTCCATAGTGTTCACGAAAATCTCTCCATTTCTACCGATTACTGGGCTGCTGAACCGAAAAGACCCATCCACTCCGGAATAAAAACCGCCCAAAACAAGGAAGAGCGAGATGTGGGGCAGATCGTAATTGCTTCCAAAACAACACCTCATTGCTTGTAAGCGTCATTTAGCGAATATCTTGTATCAATCATAACTCATTCATCTCTCGAAACGAAGGTTCTTTTGGGTCCCTCTTAGATTCCAGTTTCGCAGTGTAAACTTCGAGTTGGCGATCGAATCATTTTCCGCTCAGCGTCGATCGTGATTATCCACAGCACTGAATACAAGTCGAGCGAATCATGTCAT
>NZ_JFHJ01000543.1:0-1493 GCF_003666285.1 Mesotoga sp. HF07.pep.5.2.highcov
CACTCACAGCGACAGACTTCTGTGGTGAGGGCAAGCTCTGCGAATCTGACTGCTGCAAAGGCTTAAACAAGAACACCACAGTAGTGAGCAAAACGATATTCATAGACAACATAGCACCTGTAATAGAGCTTATTGGTATCCCAGACCAGATATGTGAAGGCAACACACTCACATTCGACTGGATACTTGAGGACTGCCAGCTCGCGACGGTAACCAAAATCGGTGCCACCATGTTAGACTTTACCACCGATGCCACATTCACGATTCTATCGCCGTGGAAAGACGGTATCTCCACAGGAACAGCGACAGTCACCTGGGAAGGTACGGTAACATGTGGCGAACTCACAATCGAGATTTTCGGTGTTGACGAATGCGGCAATGGAACTGTTGAGAAAACGACAGTACCTGTCAATACCGCAAAACCGGAAGTCACTTTTGAAATCACGTCACCGATCCCACTTGAAATGCTGGATGAAATGCAAATCGAAGGGCTAAACCGCATATGTGATATGGACGAAGTATGGATCTGGTATGGAGCGACCGCATGTATGGAAGAGATGAAGCTCACAGTATCCAGAGGCTGCTTCGATTCAAAGGAGACACCCTGCGGCAGGGTAAAAGGTTGCGACGAATGGATATGGAAGAGAGAAACAAACTGTGAATATCCGTACGTAGTCCTGAAACTACCGAAAATGGACTGTGAAGAACTGGTAGTGAAATTGACCGGTGTCGATGTGTGTGGCAGAAAAGTCGAATACATCCGGACATACATAGTAGACAACATAGCACCGGACATAGAACTCGACATAATCGAACCAGATGTCTGCGCCACATCCACCACGTTCAACTGGGACGTACGGGACAGGTGTCTTGACGAAGTCTCAATAACTGTAAGCCACGGGACACTTGAAGCGACGCCTGTTATTGATAGTAATGGAGCAATTCTGGTAGGACCTACCGGACAAGCGACATGGACATTCGAAGGAATTGAGTGCGAAGATATAACACTAACGATAGTAGCTACCGACAGCTGTGGAAACACGACGATTGAAACCAGAAAATACAGAATAGACAACGTAGGGGCGAGAATACTATACTTCGGCTTTGTGGATGAAGAGGGTCAACCGATAGACAGAAGCGACATGAGTTGTGACGACGTTTACACCACAGACCTTCTCTATCTCACGTGGGATGCTACCGACAACTGCGAGGAAGACGCTGTCCTTACAGTAGACCTGGGCTTCATAGAAGAATATGTCTATGATGAGGTTATGGGATGGATCTGGGTAGACAGAGGACAGGAGACATTTGTACCATGGTCCTCCGACGGAAGCAAGTGGCGCTGGAATGTAGAAGATCAGGACTGCTACTATGGAACGATCACACTTGAAGTATTCGATTCCTGCGGCAGCGACTCGACAGAAACCACGATACTCGTTGACAACGTAGCTCCCGACTTCTCGATTGACGCCTCGATCGAAGAGTGTTCAGAC
>NZ_JFHJ01000420.1:0-1295 GCF_003666285.1 Mesotoga sp. HF07.pep.5.2.highcov
GATAACAAAAGCAAACTTCTCCTCAGAACAGATAATTTAGTGAAGTACTTTCCGGTGAAGGCAGGTGTTTTTAGAAGAGTCGTTGCTCAAGTCAAAGCTGTCGATGACGTAAGCTTCAGTGTTTACGAAAAGGAGACTCTTGGACTGGTCGGTGAATCCGGCTGCGGAAAAACCACAGCGGGTATGACTGTTCTCAGGCTTTACGAGCCGACTTCGGGAAGAATAATTGTGGGCGACGAAGACACTACCCATTTCTTCATGCCTTCTCTCAAAGCCAGAAAGTATATTAAGCAAACTTACATCGAGAAGTTTTCTGACCTTAAAGAGAAGTCGGGATCGGTCGAAGGCGCTATCAGCTCCATCGAAGATGGCTTTGACAAAAAAATGGCAGAGAAGTACTTCAAAGAATTCAACGAGGACGCCGGGGAATTCATAAAGAGTCTTCTGGGAAACAGAGAGGAAAAGAGGAAAGCATTCAGAAGAGATGCTCAGATAATTTTCCAGGATCCCTTCTCTTCATTAAATCCCAGGATGAGAGTCAAGAATATTATTGGCGAAGGTGCAAGAATTCACGGACTCGCTACCGGCAGAGATGTTATGGACAAAGTGGCCGACATTATGACAAAAGTAGGTCTGTCAAAGGATCACATGTCTAGATTCCCCCACGAGTTCAGCGGTGGTCAGAGGCAACGTATAGGCGTTGCCAGAGCTCTCATTTTGAATCCCAGGCTCATTGTCTGTGACGAAGCCGTCTCGGCTCTCGACGTATCGATTCAGGCTCAGATTCTTAATCTCCTCAGCGATCTGCAAAAGGATTTTGGCCTCACTTATCTCTTCATTGCCCACGATCTTGGCGTTGTGAAGCACGTAAGCAAACGAGTGGCCGTCATGTATCTTGGGAAAATAGCCGAACTTGCAGACAAAAAGAAGCTTTTCGATAACCCACTTCATCCTTATACTGTCTCTCTAATGTCGGCAATTCCAGAGGCTAACCCCGAGAAAAAGAAGCAGAGAATTCTTCTTGAAGGGGATGTGCCAAGTCCTATAAACCCGCCAACCGGTTGCAGATTCCATCCGAGATGTCCAATTGCAAAGGATATCTGCTCCAAAGAAGAGCCTAAGCTGCAAGATATTGGCGGAGGTCATTACGTTTCCTGCTTCTTCCCGGGAGAACTGAAAAGAGGGTTTTAAGACTATATAATTCCGCCGATTCCGTTTATTATTATCTGGACATCGGCGGGATGTCTCTTCTGGATCTTTTCGAGAAATCCGCAATCACTATCTGAAGGAAGTTT
>NZ_JFHJ01000132.1:0-788 GCF_003666285.1 Mesotoga sp. HF07.pep.5.2.highcov
TGGGAAGTATCGATTGAAGCACCCCTATCTGATGAGTCCAAGGCATTTCTGTCGAGCAAATTGCAGATTGATTGCCTGAAGAAGTATTATGACACATCATTTTTGGTTAGATGGATAAATTCTAAGAAGAAGTACGTGCCCAAGCTAGACGACATAAATATGATGGTTCAGACAGTCTACAGCACATATTATGCGAATTCCAGCGGTCAATGGGGATTTGATGACGAGACTTATCAGGCAATGATTCTTACGTTGAATAACGCGTTGAGAAACGCAAGACAGGTAACACTTCCCGAGGGAGTTAAAGAAAGCAGAGCGCTATCAATGAGCATTGCTTTTGCGCCGGTTGAATATGTAAAAGAAGAGTTCGATCTCAGAAGCGTCTTCATAGAGGGGAACGTCAATCTACAGAAAGGTGAAATCCTAAGAGAGACGGGACTCACTGAAGGTCAAAGAGTAGACAACGAGGTAGCGATGAGATCTATTCAAGCAGTTCAGGACTTATATACTGAGAGAGGGTACCCTTTTATCAGGATAGAACCAGTTATTGATGAGAAGATCGGCTTCTTCAGTATCAAGATTACGGAGCCTTTAGTAAGAGACATAACCGTTGAATTCGACGGTCCTAAGAAGACACAGGATTATTTGATAGTCGACAAGATAGTCATTCAGAAAGGCAATGTATTGTCGCTTGATGAGCTTAGAAATACATACGCTTTCTTGAACAATACCGGCTACTTTTCAAAAGTTGATATTGCCCCTGTTCCTGTTGGTGAGGATGCGCTCGA
>NZ_JFHJ01000294.1:0-1834 GCF_003666285.1 Mesotoga sp. HF07.pep.5.2.highcov
GGGACGGTACCCTGCCTGGCGAAGTTCAGTTCAACGTAATCGAGCGTCTTCTTTAACATGACAGCCGTCTGATACCTTGTCAGAGCATCGTTTCCATTGAAATAAGTTTTGCCGTCGGCCTGCACAATCCCGGTTAGAATACCGAGGTCAGAAAGCTTCATCACGGCATCGTAAGCCCAGTGATTTGAACTAACATCAACGTAATTGACCGCAGCGAATGCTGAAGTAAATGCCAGACCGAGAATAAGCAGTGAGGCAAGTAAAACTTTCATTTTCAATTTCTACACCTCCCCGAAGGAAATATTCTAAATGATTCTACCACAAATCTAGATTCCATCCTAGAAACTGGCATGGTAATATTATCTCTGTGGGAGGTGTTGGAGTTGAAGAAAAGAACGCACACCTGTGGGGAATTGAGGGCTTCCGACACGGGGAAAGTAGTTACATTGAACGGCTGGGTCGATCGTATAAGAGACCTCGGCGGAATCAAGTTTGTTCAGGTGAGAGATAGATATGGCTTCACACAGGTGGTCTTTGATCCTCAAGATAATGAGCTTTACAACATGGCGTTGAAGTTGGGGAACGAGTTTTGCATTTCCGTAACTGGCTCCGTTAGGAAAAGACCCGATGATGCAATCAATCTTAGGCTTCCCACTGGGGAGATAGAGATTGTGGCCTCGGAGATGGGAATACTTTCAGATGCCGAAGTGCCGCCGATTTACATAAATATCGATGAAGAGTCGGCCGAAGAGATGCATCTTCGTTATAGATACCTTGATCTAAGACGGCCAAAGATGCAAAGAAACATTCTTACCCGACATAGATTCGTTCAGGCCGTTAGAGAGTACCTTAACAATAACGGCTTTGTAGATGTGGAAACACCGATCCTGGGAAAATCCACCCCAGAAGGGGCAAGAGATTTCCTCGTGCCCTCTCGTCTAAAGGCAGGCAAGTTCTATGCTCTTCCACAATCTCCTCAGATATTCAAACAGCTGCTCATGGTTTCCGGTTTCGATAGATACTATCAGATTGCCAAATGCTTCAGAGACGAGGACTTCAGGGCCGACAGGCAGCCGGAGTTCACGCAGATCGACTTGGAGATGTCCTTTGCAGATGAGGAAGATGTCTTCTCGATGACCGAAGGCTTGATGAAATATGCGTTTGAGAAGGCAGCTTCCGCCGATATCAGTACACCGTTCAGGAGATTCACGTATCAGGAGGTCGTTGAGTTCTACGGCAGCGACAAACCCGATACTAGATATGGAATGAAGATTCACGATATTACTTCGATCTTCGAAAAAACGGCTTTCAAAGTTATCTCTGATTCTATAGACAAGGGCGAGAAAGTCAAGGGCTTTATCGTAGAAGGCAAGGCCGATAGATTTTCAAGAAAAAAGCTCGACGAATACACCGCATTTGCAAAAGAGAACGGTCTTGGAGGTTTGATGTGGCTGAAAGTTGAGGGTGACGGTCTGAAGTCATCTATACTTAAGCACTGTCCAGAAGAGCTCTCGTCATTGGTCTCTCTTTTCGCTGCGAATGAAAACGACCTGATTCTATTCAGCCTAGGAGAGGGGCTTTCGCTTTCAAAGGCTTTAGGACAGATGAGGAACAAGATTATTAAAGAGGAAGAGTTTTCGGTAGAGGGATTTGAGTTTCTTTGGGTAACGGATTTTCCCATGTTTTCCTACAACGAAGAAGAGCAAAGGATAGAGGCCGAGCATCATCCCTTTACTATGCCGGATCTGGAAGATCTTGAGAAATATGGAGAAAGTGATCCTTTGAAAGTTAGATCGAAAGCCTATGATCTAGTTCTCAACGGTTACGAAATAGC
>NZ_JFHJ01000272.1:0-600 GCF_003666285.1 Mesotoga sp. HF07.pep.5.2.highcov
ACATAACTGTCAGGGGAAAAACTGTAGATGTCCCAGTCTATATTGTGGTAAGTTCCCCATCGTTCCGAATAATCAAAGGTGTTATCAACGTTGCCGTTCATTCCAAAAGACTGCACCGCTAAAGCACTCTCAAAAGAACCCACAGTGGCAAAAGACCAACAGCTGCCATGGATGAACTGATCCCGTACGGGTTCGAGCCTTACGAAACTGCTCTCCGCTACTGCACGAGGTTCCAGAAGCACGAAAGTCGACATCATAAGATCATCAGTAGTTGTCATTCCCTGTATAGAGAATTCATCCATCTCTTCTATGTATGACAACCTCAAATACTCGATGAATCTCTCGCGCACTTCATCTGGAAGGTCTATGTAGCCATTGAGTTTCTCGAAAATCACTTCTACGTCACCAATGTTCGCTGTCTCCAGCTTTGCAACGAAGCTCTCTTCTAGATCTGCTTTCCAGCTGAGATTCATGCTTGATATCGCCGAGTTGATTTCTGACTCTATCGATCCTACCTGAGTTGCAACGTTAGCAGTTGCAAACGAGTATAAGAACAAAGCCGAAAGTAATACTACCAATATTTTCTTCATGGTCATCCCC
>NZ_JFHJ01000632.1:0-10475 GCF_003666285.1 Mesotoga sp. HF07.pep.5.2.highcov
AAACACCATCTAAAGTCCTTCTCATCATTCCAAATTAGCCTTTCACAAATCAGCTGAATAGACGATAAATATGGATGTACCGGATACGAATACTGCTGCTGCATTTTTTCTTTTGAGATATACACTCCAAGCGTCCTAAATTTGCATCTTTTGAGCGTCTCATTTGGGTTAAATAGGGTCAGACTCCATTTTTCACAGATACAACTCTGCATGATATGACTACAGAATGGATTGTTGAATAGGCCCTGCCTCTCCAATAGGAAACCCTCGGTTCTCACTTTTCCGAGGCAGAAGCAGAATTAAGCGATATGTTTCTTTGCACTTTCCTCTTGTTAGGTTGACGCTCCCATTAACAGAGTAATAACTGCAATTACAGAGCTGATAACTGAGGTAATTACATATCCTCTCCAGGTATTACATGCTATTCGATTAGAATAGGCAAACGAATAAGCTTCCTCGTATGCAGCGATTGCCTCTGGATCATCTGTGAGGCTGTTGATGTAAGCGACCCTGTTTGCTGGGAGGGATTTTGAACCAGTGTTTACAAATATGGCGGACAGTGTACCCAGTATCACAGCTCCAAAGAAGCCGGCATTATCTGCATCTTTGGATCCGTGATAATTTCCTAGAGCCATTGCATCGTACATAGTAAAGCCTGCCAGCATACTTCCCGTTAGAAGAGTTACCAAAAGCACTACCGAAAGAGCTTTTTTCACTTTGAACCTCCTTATGCTCTAGAACTTCCCGGCTCATCTGTGCCATGTTTTGGAGGGTTAGGTAATTAGACGGGATTTTCAGGATTAAACGCCTAGAAATCAAAACATTTTAGTTGATGTGGAAATAGATGTCAGCATCAAATCTGCAGTAGTCGTCATAACCATCCCAATTAGTTTCTACCCATCCATAATCAGTATTGTCAATGACGACCCGGTAAGTTCCTCCAGGTGACATTGCACTGGAATAGAATGTGTAATTGCCTGTGTAGACTGTGAAGTGGTCAACAACACTCACCACATTCGAATTAACGAAGTTATTGAACTGAGTCTGAGTCATTATCCATACTTCAAACCCATAACTGGGAGCTTTAGAGCAACTTACAACGATCTTGACATTATCGCAGTTGTAACCTGGGTAGAGCAAATAGGAATAGGTGTAATAATGCTCCGAAAGAATATAATGTTGCCAGTAATCCTTAAGAACCCATTGCCCAAGGTCTACAGGAGGAGTAACTATGCAGCCTGATAGTATGATACTAACAACGATAAGTAATCCAAGAAGTACCTTAATCCCTTTACGCAAGATTAACACCCCCCTAGTTCTATTGAAATTCTGAATCTTATGTTAAGCAATTGTTTGATGTCTATCAAGTTAAATCATATCACCGATACTTCAAATTACTAATGTCGTCAATATAGTGTCGTTGGATTAAGACTTCAGCAGAGTGGATTTCTGAAATAGAAGGGGCTTCTGCCTTTTCCATATTGAATTCAGTGTAAGAAAGGCTTTAGTTTAATTTTGAGAAATAGGATTGCAAAATGGCATTGTATCAATTGCACGGCTTGGATTCTAAACGTTCTAAAAGAGGCGTTTTGTTGAAGAAATTTGACCTTGCTCTCGAAGTGCAGAGGTCATTGATTAGAATGTATGTGGTTGTCTTGGCAAAAGAAGAAAACAAAAACGGCGCCCTCTGCCTGCTCCGCCCACGGGGACACCCCATGCAAAAATATTATGACACCATGGTTTACTTGAGTTCAGTTCTAAGTTTATCGTCAGAAGCGGGATGCTGAAACAAGTTCAGATTAAAGGAACGGATCAGATTCCTAGTTCTGCAGACGGATCTGCGTAAACTGTATAATAAGCTTTCTAAATGGGTCTGGAAGGGCTATTATAAAGCGAGCTTGGAGGAAAATGATCTACTATCGATCCGACAATAAGTACAAAGAATTATCAAGCAATACACACATCAGATAAGTTTTTTGGACGAGGGCTAATAGTGTTATTCATTCGATGAAAGAGCGATCATTCAATCTGCAAAACTGCAAAGAGCGAAGGCGCGAACCAGGGAGATTTCACAGGACTACCAAGATACGATATTGAACACAATACTCCTGTACAAATTATTCGACAAAACCAGAGATCCCTAGATAGAGCGATGATATAATCTCATTGAAAGGGGGCGATCTAATGGACATACGTCAGCTCCTGAGAAAGGAAATAGAGACCATACCCGATACTCTCGTAGAAGAAATCCTTCGGTTTGTGAAGGCATTGAAAGAAAGGAGTCTGCCTGCCTTAAGTCGTGAGCTGCTGGATGCTTCGGAGTCGGCTCTTGCCAGGGACTGGCTAAGGGAAGAAGAGGATATAGCGTGGAAAAACCTGTAAAGGGTGATGTTGTGGTAATTCCCTTCCCTTTCTCTGATCTCACCGGAGCTAAAAAGCGACCTGCGTTAGTTATCGCGGATGACGGCGGCGATGATGTCATAATGTGTCGGATCACAAGACTGTCAACGTGGTCTTCAGCAGCGAACAACAGATCTTCTTCCCAACAAATCGGAGAATAGCTCGCAAACGTCATCCGGTTGATTCTTCTAGATCACACAAGTCTATTAGCAGAACTTCTTTCGGCATGTTCGCTTTGAAACCTGACTTGCTTATAATAACCGGTACTTTGATCCTCTTGTCAGGGATGTACTGCATCTTCTCTATTAGCACTTCTGCTACTTCAGGTCCAACCGGGTCCTTTCTCCATTTGCACTCGAATACCAGGATTCTGTCACTCGACTCCCCTATGAGATCTATCTCATACGTCTTGTCCCTGGTGCCAGGAATTTTGCCCCAATGTTTGCCGACTCTCTCGGGCAATAAAGGGATTTTTTCGGCCCTGTAGAGATCGGGGATGAGTGATTTCACGATTGATTCAAATGCTCTGCCAATGTATTCTCCAAGATTCTCAATAGTATATGACAGGGCCTGTTCGGAATCGAATTCGACGGTGTTCTGCCTTGAGTAGATATACTTCATCCAGAATGAAAGGAAGTTATCTTTAATAGTGTATCTCAGACCGCGTTTCGATTTTGAAAGGAGGTTTTCTACCCTGCCGATAATTCCGTAGTTGTTTGTGAGCTCAGAAAGGTATTTCATGGCCTTTGTGCGTTCCATACCCGTTCTGTCGACAATCTCCCCGACATCTCTATCAAAGTAACCGACTGCCTCGAGTATCGAGAAGTAGCCCGGATGCTCCGTTCCAAACTCACCAATGAGAAGATTCTTGCCCTCCTCCCGAAGGGGCGCGAACCTGTCAAAGAAGAGTTCTCGAATCTTCTTGTCGAAAGAAGCCTTTTCTTCTAGAAGCCACAAATATTGGGGAATACCACCGAGTATCGAATACCACTCTACAGCCTCTTCAAATGAATAGCCGAAACTTCGTATCATCTCCAAAGCATCCCTGAAGCGGAACTGTTTCAGCTCAACTTTGTGATCGCACCTTCCGAAGAGTGGTGCCTTCTGGTCCAGAAAGATTCGCTTCATCATCCCCGCATATGATCCACAAAGAATCAGTAATCCTCTTCCTGAATTCTCGTCCCAAACTTTCTGTAGGATCGAAAAGACCGACTGATCGACTCTCATGAAGTTCTGAAACTCGTCGAAGATCACAACTTCTTGAAGCCGAAACAATGCCCTGAAGAAACCTTCCCAGTTGTCAAAGCTTCCTTCGAATATCTGTGAAGAGAAGTCTTTCAGCAAAGTCTCCGAGGAGCGAGTATCTACAAAGAAGTATCGCGCATTCGGGTAAACCTTCTTCAAAAGGGCAGTTTTGCCGATCCTCCTCCGCCCGAAGAGTGCGACCATCTTCTTTGACTTTCGCTTCGTGAGCCCCTCGAAAAAAGCGATTTCATCGTCACGATCAAAGAATTCCATCTTTGCCTCCAATTTGTATACTGGTCAGTAACTTACTGTATAGTATACAATTTTCGCAGTAGAATTGACAAGAATTCCCTTGACACACCAACTTCATCAACCCAAACTATACCCCTTTCATCATTGAATAACAGAAACTCCCTTTTTCCAGACTCACAGTCTTTGAGAAGACAAATGCAGGATGCAGACACCCATGAGTCATTCGACTCGATGCCGCCCAGGTCCGAGAGGCAACCCGAAGACGTGAGATGCTCATTCGCTACTGGATCATGTCTATAGGCATCGGGATATTAGAGAGACTAATAGAGGAGATATACACCAGAGAAAAGACAGAGAACATCAAAGTCGAATAACCGGAGTAACCGGGTATAACCAGACTCCTTTTTTCCGTACAAGACATGATGAATCTCGATAGTGATGGAATCGTAATACCGAGACTCGAGAAAGTGCTTGTAGACTTGTTCTCAGGTGAGCCCGTTCTTGAGCCGTTTGGTGGTGCCGAAATGGACAGGGTTTTCTGAAATGCCTTCGATACGTATGCACTAAACGTAGATACCATATTGAGATATGCTGCAAGGAGAGGAAAAAGACAGGAAATGGTGGAGTATCTAACCTCACAGAAGTTGACATGATAATTTAAGGAGGTATTGGATGGGAATAATCGGGACATTATCATCATCTAATACACATCGTTTGAAAGCTATTTCGAACCCTTCGCCCTCACTAATTATTTGCTTTGCCTCATTTTTTCTTCGCAGATTTATCTGATACAGCTTAATGAGTTCTACAGCTGAAGCCTAAGGCACATTTTTTCTATTTCTCCTGCGAGAAATATATGACTTTATCCATGAGTATTTCCTCATAGGCGGCACTTACGGCCAGTTTTGGGTCTATGTAAGCTCTGAAGGCTACAAAAAGCTCGTTGTAGGTGATCCTCTCATAATTGGATTCAGGCACTACGGCGCAGTAATCCTCGTTATCCGGGTTAGCTTTGGCTATCTTCCAAACATAAAAAAGGTCGGCATTCGGGTCGTCTGGAAGGAACCGCTTTGCGCTTCCCTTAAGGCCTAGCTTGCTTTCCTCGCTCATTTGGCTGTTCACACTCAAGAAACCGAGCATAATCCTCGATTGCAGGGGTAGCAGATCTTTCACGATATCGCCGGTGTAGAGTATAAAGCTCGAGTAGATGGATTTCCCGGTAAGGGAGTGTATTGGGCCATAGACGATAACGAAATCTTCGCCAGACTCAGAGAGCTCAAAGGTGTCGGTACGGAAGTAAACGGTATCCCTGGTTTCGCCGAATACATCCGTTGTTGTCTGTATGCCGTGATAGCTCTCTTCGAACCACCTGTAGCTCTTCAGCTCGCTGAACTGCAGACTTTCGTACTCCTTTAGGATGGCCTCACGCAACCTATCCATCGTCTTGGCCAGTTCGAGTTCGGAGGTATCGCCCGTAGCCCTTACCCTGAGAGGCGGAATCGGGAATGGATCGCTCTTGAGATCTTCCGGGGGCGTTACTCTGAAGACCCAGCCTCTGAAATTGCTTTGATAAGGTGGCTTCACGAGTATCTCTTTGTAGCCGACGAGCGGTGGATCGCTGGTATAAAACTCTCTATCGGCTTCATTTTCGAAGAAAGCTGTTCTGAAAAGGAAGGTCAGCTCGTCATCATCATGTTCCAGCCCAAGTCTCAACAGGGCTGAAGGAAGTACTTCCGTGTTTACTATTCCAACATCGAAGCCGGCTCTGGCTATTTCTGCTCTCAAAACGGCGTCGGTATTCCTGTCTGGTGTGTTGATTATTATTGTTGGAGCGTTGAAGTCCGTGCCTTCCGTATCTTCCTCTATTGACTCGCCCGTGTTTATAGTGGAAATATTGATAGTGTCCCCGAGGTTCCCGAATATCCTGTGAAATGCATCTTTATAGAATCTACCGGCTAAAAAGGTCTGGTAACTGAAATAAACCATAGGTGGCGGCGTCCAGCCGAGATAGATAATTGCCTCGTTCTCTTTCAGTTTGTAGGTCCAGGGGTACTTGTTGGGAGTCATCTGACCCGGCCTTCGGGAATAAGGTAGACGGCGTACGGAGAATCGGCATTGTTGCAAAAACAGCTGGGCAGTATATAGTTCCCGAACAGGTCGGCCGGATTAAACAGGTACAGGCTACCTTCCTGAACTGTGAAACCCTGGCTCTCCAGTAGTTTTTTGAAGTGTTCGACGCTTTCCTGTGTGAAGCAGTTATCGCTGGAAAAAAGAACTACGGCCAAGGACAAGATCAAAAGAATTGAGATCTTTCTCATTTTCCTACCTCCTCGGTTATTGAATTCTATTTCATTTGCTTGTGGAAAGCTCTTTTATTGGACACAAGATTATACAGTGCGTTATATGGGTGTCTAGCATTTTAAATAGTGTGAATAACATCATAGCCTTTATCATGGAAGGCTTCATTAGACTCGGGTTCAAAAGCAACTCAGATTACTCTATCTGAAATCCCGGGTAAGGGTTCTTCTGCAAATCCGGAGAAGGACTGAAATTAACAGGGTCAGACTCCATTCTTGACTAAGACGAGAAACGAGAAATCGAATGCAAAAAAACTGTGAGGAAATTCTTATACACAAAAAGAAAAAAACGGAGCCTATTTCCTGCTCCGCCCACGGGGACACCTTCATGCGAAGAGATTATATCACTAGGGCTTGCTTGAGTTCAATTCTAAGTATATCGTTAAAAGCTAGATGCTGAAACGAGCATGACGAAATTAAGAGGGGTCCGGAGTCTGGGGTCTAGAGTCTAGCAAGAGTGATATCCCGTATAGGAACATTACGGGATGATAGCTCTTCCAAAAAGAGTTGTTGTAAGCATCCAGGAGCCAGTCTGCTAACGCAGGTCAGTTAGGCTTTGCCTGGCCAGACTCGCCTTCCCGTGGGCGCAGTAAACGTCTCGACAACGCACTTTTTCGGTTGCTATTTTCGGCGAACGGGTCCTTGCTCTTGAACGGTCAACGGATAACGACCATTACAGCGCTCAGCGGGTCCTTGATTTTAAGCGTAAAGCGGTTCTTATACTTGCAACCGCTCTACACAGGAATGAATTCACAGGATCGGACATTAATGCAATAGATAATGAAGTCCAGAAGGATCGGAAACAACTTCCGATACCGGAAGTAACTTCCGCCCCCGGAAGCACTCATTCTTAACTGCGGAGTTGGCTAATTGTCAGAGACTCACACCCTTCCCAACTTAGTGGCCCTTAACCAAAAGTGAGGAACGAGATTCTGAAACGAGTTCAGACGAAGTATGGCGTTGGCATGAGTAATCAGAGATTACAGTCATTTCTTGCATCGGGTCATTCTGAGATGAACCTGCTCAGAATCTCGCTCTTCTCGTGAAAGGGCGAACTCTCCACAATGTTCATTCTCGTCTTCTCTCGATCGAGTATCAAACATTAAACCAATAAAACGGAGTTCTGAAGGACCGTTAATTCTATTTTGGTAGATTCAATTATGATTCACTACGCGAACGCTGTTTCCTTAATTTATTACACTCCAGGAAAAACGATTACAAAACGAGAAAATCATTTACGAAAGCCCTTTGTGCGGGGAATATCGTTACGATAGATTCGTTTAGGTTCTTGCCGGAATAATCGGGACTTCTTCTTTCCATATTCACAATGTTACTCCCATGCTCATCGCCGATCCCGAACCAGCCTTTTGTGAGTGCTGGACCGGAGCAATGATATAGAGAGATTAGCCAGGCTTATGAATCGAAAAACAAATTCTCGAGACGGCAGTTTTCACAAGTGAATATTAATTCGTTTAAGATGGAAAAACTGCTATATTGATCATATGAGCGTGTTGCACTACCTGCCGTATATTTCCTTAGTCTTCACGTGCTTACTTTAAGTGTGAAGCCTCACTAATGGAGGTGAGGTAATGAAGAGAGCGGTATTTCTGACACTCTGCGCTATATTGCTGGCGGCATTTGGGCTGGCAGGAAGTGGGTAATTCGTACTGGTAGTAAAGGGCAGCTTCACAATGGGCGAAACCTGGGGCGATGGATACGACAATGAAAAACCCGCACACAAAGTGACCCTCACCTACAACTTTTATATAGGAAAGTATGAGACTACATTCGACGAGTACGATGCTTTCTGTGCTGCTACCGGAAAAAGAAGTCCCAGTGATAGCGGCTGGGGAAGGGGAAAGAGACCGGTTATCAACGTCAGCTGGAATGATGCCACAGCCTACTGCAACAGGTTGAGCGAAATGGAGAATCTCCCGAAGGCATACTATGAAAACGGCAGTTTTCTAGACAAAGACGGGATAATAACTTCAGATCCTTCCAGGGTTGTCGGCTATAGGCTGCCCACAGAGGCCGAGTGGGAGTATGCTGCGCGTGGCGGGAAGGTAAGCAAGGGGTTCAGGTATTCGGGAAGCAACAACGCAGATGAGGTCGCCTGGTACTCACACAATTCTGGAGATGAGCTTCTTGAAGGCCCGCTTAGCGGAGAAGATGGCTTGAAAGCCATTACGGAAAACAACTGCAGATCTCACGAGGACGGTACAAAAGCCCCCAACGAACTAGGACTCTATGATATGTCTGGAAATGTATGGGAGTTTTGCTCGGACTGGTATTCTGAGTATTCCGATTCCGAGCAGACGAATCCGTACAATGGCAGTGGTTCTTTCTTGGTGTTTCGTGGTGGAAGTTGGTTTGATATCGAGATTGCCGTTCGAGTCGCTATTCGGAGCGGAAACGTGCGTACCTTCAGATATTATTATTTGGGTTTTCGGGTTTGCAGGACAGCCTTCTGAGTTTGCTCTCCTGAAGATTTTTGAGTTAAGATTAGCTGAGGCAAGTAAACCCAGGGTAGAGGCAGGCGAAACCTGCTCCCCTCTTTTGCGGAGATCGAATATTAAACTAGATCTTTCAGATAAGTTTGCTCGATGTTTTATGACCGAGTCTAAGCGAAAACCGGAGGTTGACACCGGACAGATACTCAAACTATCATATAAGTGAATTCTTGTGAATTAAGGATATACTAGTTCTTCCGGTGCGGATCGTTGCAGTAATATCCTGAGGTTTTCGTGAGAGATCGCTTGCCTCGATCAAGAAATATGTTTTGATTATCAGGAGTCGTTCAATAGAATGAAGGTGTTCTTTGTCTCCGATACACACTTTGACCACAAGAACATAATCGCGTATACCAATCGACCCTTTCCCGATGCGGAAACGATGAATCAGAAACTAATAGACCGTTGGAACGAGACAGTCGCGGAGGGCGATCTTGTGTATTTTCTCGGTGATTTCTGCATGAGACCAAAACAGAATGCCAGGAGATTTCGTAGTCTTCTGAATGGTTCAATCATACTGATAAAAGGAAATCATGATGGAAAGGCTGCGATTTACCTTGAAGCCGGATTTCTTGAAGTTCACAAGAGGCTTGTCATTGAACATCCCGAACGAAATGATGTTAAGATTCTTCTTACTCATAGAGCTCAGCCCAATCCAGGAGCAGATATAGCCCTGAACATCCACGGACACATCCATGACTCTGCATTGTCAGGCGAGAACTATACAGGAAGGTACTTCAACGTTTCCGTAGAAAACATTGGATACAGACCTGTTGAGTTAAGAAGATTGCTGGAACTAGCAGGTATCTGAGGGTTTGGTTAGATGCTGGAGCCGAAAAGCCGGCTGCATTGCAAGAAATTCACGGATAGAGCCGAGTCATATTAGTATCTCAAATACTGCTATTTAGTAGGTGATATACTGATTACTCCTTGCCGGTTTGTTTATGAAGTAAGAAAAAACAGCTGGAGACGGATAGAGCCTGTCCCGCTTCCAGCTGTGTGTCTTGCAACTTGCATCTTGGAACTTGCAACTAGTCTTTCGCTCTAATTCTTCAACGCAGTATTCTTAACGTTTCGGTGATTTTGCGGCGGGACACCGATTTGCCCGCCTAAAACTCAACACGCTCAATAGTACCAATCGATGTTTGCAGGATTGGATTCGTCTACAATCGAAATTTCCCAAAGTGCCGCAAGCATGCGTTCACACTCCTCAGAGGCGCGTAGCTCAAGACGTTCCCAGGGGGCCTCTGTTCCCAGTTCATCGTAAGCGATCGCCAGAGCCCCATAGAGAGCGAGCCCTATACAGTGCCTCGCAGCATGAATAGTCGATACGCTTTGAGCAATCGCTCTCGCCGCTATGTGAGCAATGTGATTTCCTTCGGCCTCTCTTGCAGCCTCATGGCACCGAAGTATTTTCTTTTTCGCCTGCTGCAATTTGATTTTGCCGTTTAGCCATTGTCTCGCGGAATCCAGCGCAAATTTTGGACGTAAGTCGTCCGGACAATACTTCAACCACAGAGGCAGAATAACTCGCTCAGAGTAATCGATCGCCCAGTTTACAAGCGTTATCTTGCTCTGAGTTTCGATTTGTCTCATGAGCAGCTTAATATACGGAGCATTAAAGTCGTTGAGCATCTTTCGCAATCTCGGCATACTCTTCCTCCATTAGTGATGTACGTTATTTTTTATAGCATCATTCTGCGATCTCTGC
>NZ_JFHJ01000028.1:0-848 GCF_003666285.1 Mesotoga sp. HF07.pep.5.2.highcov
TCCTGGCAATCTTCTGAAGTGGGAAGTGGGGAGTTCAGAGTGTTTATTGGTGAGTCAGAGTCGGAAATGTCACTGATCGGTATAACTGATGCCACTTCTATGCGATTGCAGAATCGATTGGATAACGGCAAGACCTACTATTGGTCAGTTGAGCTCTGGCAGGAAGGAAAGATGATATCCTCAACCGGTCCAAATAGATTCAAGACAATGTCGTCCGATAAACCTACTGCTTCTGAGAGTGCCGATATGTTAGCTTTCTACTTCAACGACGTTTTGAATATAGTTTCACTGAGCAGCGCTGGCCTGGAAATCGTTGAGATCCCTTATCAGTATGATGGAAAGAACTCCGCAATTCTAAACGGTGATCTACTTTATGTGATAGACAAAAGTGGAAAACTGTCCACAATCAACTACCGGACCGGTGAGGCCGAAGTTATCGACACTCTAGTTACTAACACGGTTCCAGAGAAGTTGATTATGGAGGGCGGATATCTCTGGATTCTAGACACCAAGAGTGCAGGAATGGTCATTAGAGTAGTTCTCAGCGAAAGTGGCATTCCCGAAAGAATGGAAACTGTTTACAGGGACTGGACGACACCGGTTGATTTATTCGTCACGCAAGATCTCTCGAGAATTTATCTGGCAGATGCTTTGTCGGGAATAAAAATCCTCGAGAGAGGAGGGGAAACTTACAACGATCGTTCTTCAAGTTTTGAAGTTCCCTTGGATGGTTATTCCAGAGCAGTTGCTGAAAGTAACGGTGTTGTTTATTCTGGAGAGGCAGGAATAGACGGTGGTTTGAAGGTCATTGATATAGCAAGATCGAGAAAGGCTAATGTAGGAAGGTA
>NZ_JFHJ01000390.1:0-935 GCF_003666285.1 Mesotoga sp. HF07.pep.5.2.highcov
GAGATGCTTCCGAAAGCGAAACGTTCATGCAACTTTGTTCGAGACGGATAAGTTCTTGAAGGCATGGTTTTCTGGGCAGAAGTATCTTGAATAAAGCACTTCTGAAGAATTAGCTTTTGATTGCAAGAAAAAGGGCCCATATAGGGCCCTATCTAGATCTTTGGAGGATGGGGTTATCTTGTCTTTCCGAAGCCTTTACCGCGTCCGGGGCCTCTTTCGCCAGAAGCGCCGTATCTGTATCCCGTTCCGTCCTGTGCGCTCTTGTTTTCCATAAGTCTTTTGCCGCCGTTCGGGCAGTTGTCGTTGATGCCGTCTTCATTTGCGTCCACAAAGTTCTCACAGGTTGTAGGATCCTGAAGCCTCTGCATTGTTCTTGTGCCGAAGCCGCCTTCAACTTCTTTTCCGGCCGGTCCTCTTCTGTTCATGTAGACCTTTTCACCGTCAACCGGGCAGTTATCGTTTACTCCGTCTCCGTCTTCGTCCACGAAGTTCTCACATGCCGCCACATCCTGAACTCTCTTCATCTGCCTTGCACCGTAACCAACAGCCAAAGTCATTCCGCCGATCAAGAGAAGCGCTATCGTAATCAGTACTACTTTCTTCATCTGCTTTCACCTCCATCTGATTTTCGGTATATTCTCAGTCTAAGGTCCATTTCTTAGAGTCAGCTTAGCAAAACCTTAGAGTTTGCTTAGAAACGTGGAAACCGGGGTTGGGGGTTGGTGGTTGCGGGTTCGTAAGAGCAAAATATCAGTTGCAAGATGCAAGAATAAACGACGAGGTTGGGGGTTGGTGGTTGCAGGTTGGTAAGAGCGAGTGAAAAAGGATCACCGCTGAATGGTTATCCGTTCTCCGAATAAAAAAACCTTTTGTTCGTTCCAGAGCGAAGAGCAGTTCTTCGTTCCGACGCTGCGCATTCAGGTTACAGGAAAAAC
>NZ_JFHJ01000529.1:0-1089 GCF_003666285.1 Mesotoga sp. HF07.pep.5.2.highcov
CGAGGACAGATCGATGAGGAAATTAGAGGCGAATTGATGGCCCTAGATAACCGAAGCTCCCAACAGATTCAAGACTTCATCGAAATGAGAAGGGCAGAAAAGTATGCCCTTTACAGACTGGACAAGCCCGTCTTCGAAAGGATAGTGTGGCGAACCTGGTCAACCCTGACCTTCAACCTTGGAAAATCGAGTTCCATACGCTCTGCAGCAGGCGATCGGGATGTCTGGTCGATAGTTTCGGAGAAGATACCAAGAACCCTTGTTCTTTTCAGCACAGCGATGCTCGTCGACATCTTTATTGGAATATGGCTTGGCCTGAAGAAGGCTCAAAAGGCCGGAGGGTTACTGGACAAAAGTACTTCGGTAGGAACCATGGTGGTCTTCGGCATGCGTCGTGGTGGTTAGGTATGATACTTATCATGTTCTTCGCATACACACTAAAAGTATTTCCATCTGGCGGACTTCATGCTACGCCTCCTCCAGAGGGAATAACATTCTTCTTAGATGCTCTCTATCACTTGGCGCTTCCAGTGATGACTCTTGTCGTAATTGGATTTTGGGGGCGCGCCTTCCTCACTCGAAATATCGTTCTCGGAGTTCTTCAGGACGACTATATAATGGCGGCAAGAGCAAGGGGCATCCCCGAAAGGAAGGTTCTCTACGGACACACAATGAGAACATCGGCCCCGCCAATCGTCACCATGTCGCTTCTTGCACTGCTTGCCTCTGTGTCAGGAAATATTGTCTTTGAAGGTATCTTCAACTGGCCAGGGATGGGGAATCTCTTCTGGTTTGCCCTTCAGCAGAACGATGTTCCGGTCCTTATGGGAAATCTCGCGATAACCACTGGATTGTATATTTGCGGTCTTGTTCTCCTCGATCTGGTGTACGGTCTTCTTGATCCCAGGATCAAGGTTGGTGGCAGAATATGAGAATTGGAGATATGAAATCATCATTCAGCGAGTTCTGGCAAGAATTTAGAAGGGTCAAATCGGGGATGATTGGTCTTGTCTTTCTTGGATTGTTTCTAATGGTTTTGTTTTTTGAACCGCTGCTTCTACCTTTTGAAGGAGCAAACCAACGGTGGAA
>NZ_JFHJ01000111.1:0-922 GCF_003666285.1 Mesotoga sp. HF07.pep.5.2.highcov
TCGAGCCAGTCGAGAAGGTTGTATGAACCATAACCGCCCCTTGCAGTTATGATTGCGTCGTATTCAGGGTTAGCAAAGGCTTTGTTGAGTTCATTTGCTTTTTCTCTCGGGGAAAGTGAAATCTGGCAACTATCTCCGACGACGACCCTGTAACCCACGTTCCTAAGTGCTGCGATGCCCGCCTCCAGCTTTGATCTGTCTGGAAAACTTGCAGGCGCAGTGACGAAAATCGTTCGGATCTCTCCAGAAAACAATACAGGTGAAACTAAAAGCATTCCAACAACCATCATAACTGTCAACCATACCCTTCTCATGAAATCCTCCAAGTTGATCTGTCTACTATAGTTTGCCATTCATGGACGGTAAAATCAACACGTCGAGAGTAAGAAGACATTGCAAAACTTTGTACTCATTGTCTTTGCGCTGTCATTCTTTTAGAACGCAACCAATCAATAGCCTGGAGGAATTCTCAGACGACTGCGGAGAGGTCCGTGAGGAACTCAGCGATTTCTCCTGAAACAGATTCAAAGAATTCATTCGGACTACAGTCGGCAAAGACTTCTCCATCATTAAGAAAGACCACCCTATTCGCAATGTGTTTTGCAAATTCAATCTCGTGAGTTACTATGATCATTGTTCTCCCTTCAGAAGAAAGCCTCCTGATTACTCTCATTACCTCGCCAACTAGTGATGGATCAAGCGCAGAAGTTGGTTCGTCCAGAAGAACGATGTCTGGATTCATGACCAAAGCCCTGGCTATACCCACTCTCTGCTGTTGACCTCCGGAGAGCTGCGATGGATAGCTCATCAGTTTATTTGCAAGTCCGACCTGTTTGAGACGAACCTCCGCTACCTTTCTCGCGTCTGTCCATTTTACTCTCCCCACTTTTACCAGGGGTAAGGCAACATTGTCGATGATTTT
>NZ_JFHJ01000422.1:0-1319 GCF_003666285.1 Mesotoga sp. HF07.pep.5.2.highcov
CTCGTCTTTGCAGTCGTCTCGCCTTTTCTGATTTCGAAAATCGATCGGAACTTCGACCAGTACGATTACTTCAAGAAGAGCTCGTCGATCGTCAAATCTGCCGAGACGATAAAAGAGGAGTTCGGTTGGAACATGCCCTTTTACGTTATCCTGAATAAGAACGGCCTCTTTACGGGCGCCGATGCTTCGGTCTTGTCTAAGCTCATTGTCGAAATAAACGAGCTCGAAGAGGTCAGGGGAGTTTCATCTATAATGGATGTTTCAAGCGCTTTCGGTATTCCGCTTCCGATACTTCAGATAGCGGCTCGCAACGGCGATCTGCCCGTCGAGCAATATATGGTTGGGAATTCAATACGGTTGCTGGTAAAGACTCCCAATACCGATGCGGTTAACTCACAGCGTTTAGAAAACGAGCTAAAAGAAATACTGGAGGACTATCCACAGTATTCTCCATACGTAGCGTCGCCACTGTTAATCATATCCGGTGTTAATAACGAGATACTTAGCAGTCAGGTCACCACAATTATCTGGGCCTTAGTAGTCATCACTCTGCTGCTTATTATCGTTTTCAGGTCTTTCAAGCTGGCACTTGTGTCGGTTCTTCCGATAGCCCTGTCGGTATTCTTCAACTTCTCTTATATGTCGATACTGGGCATAAAGCTAGAAATCTCTACAGCAATCGTTGCTGGAGTACTTCTGGGAATGACAATAGATTACGCAATCCATTTGATCAACAGATTCATGGACACCAAAGACATCTACAGGGCGAGAGAGGAAGTCAGACCAGCGATACTCTCAAACACGATAGCTCTCGCTGCGGGATTCGCCTCGCTCCTGTTTGCACCGTTGAGACTCTTCTCTGGACTCGGACTTCTGCTTGCGATCGGAATGCTTACCGGAGCCATAGTAACTCTCACGATAATACCAAAAATCGTCAGCAAATGGAAGATGTCCACTCATTCATAACTCGCTTATAAAGAGATAGAAAAGTCTGTCCGAGCCTTTGACAGAGGCCTGTCATCCCGTAATGCTCCTGTACGGGATCTCCCATCAAAGACTCGCTTTTCGCTGAACGCTCTCAAGACAATGTTGTCCGTCAACAGTCCACCGTCCTCCGCGAAGAAAAAACAAAGATCCCGAAACAAGTTCGGGATGACAGTGTGAGGCCACTTCGGAAATGTCGCATTCAGTATCTGAACTTGTTTCAGCATCGCGTTCTAAGACCCGCTGGTCGCTGAAAACCTAGAACAGCCGAGAAAGAACGCATTTGAGACGTCCGCTTCGCTCACGAGAAGACGAGAGCGAAAATAGGGACTGAC
>NZ_JFHJ01000361.1:0-1325 GCF_003666285.1 Mesotoga sp. HF07.pep.5.2.highcov
CGCCCGAAAAAGGTCCTGGTTGGAATCTCTGCCTTTACCGCGAAAAAAGGGCAGACCTTAGGAACTGCTCAGTCCCCATTTTCGCCCTCGCCTTCTCTTGAGCGCCGCGAACTCTCTAATATGCTCTTTCTCGGCTACTCACAGCCTTGCAACATGACACTTGGAACTGTTCTTCCCAGCGTACAGCGGCACTTTGAGATGGCAGTTCATATAGGGATTCTCTTAGGGGAAAACTTTGCCCAGATTCACCAGAATCTATCACATGAATGCCTACGAGAAATCAACCTGGCCACTAGAAAATCTTCTATAGACTAGGATACGAGCTCTTGTTGCAGCAGGTATTCTCCCTCAATCGTTTCATGTGATATCTAGGAGAATCTTTATCCGATCCAGAACGTCGAGGATTACTTCTTCAGAGACCTGACCGATCTTCTTCTCCAATCTATTTCTCGAGATTGACCTTAAGTCCTCGGTCTTAATGTAGCTTGTTACATCAAGCCCTGTTTGCTCTCCGGAGATCTCAACATGCAGCGGGATAGATTTGTTCTTTGACGTTAAGGGAACGACAATCACGAGCTCAGCAGGTCCATGATTGAACTGGTCGATTGAAATGACCAAACATGTTCCAAATCCAGATTGCTCTCTTCCTCTAGTTGGACTGAGGTTTGCCAACCAGATTTCTCCTCTTGAAGGTAGCTCTCTATTCATGATTACTTTGCCCGTCTAATAGTGAGCCTTCCCATTCTTCCCTCTCGTCTAACTCGCCTTTCCAAAGATCGGCTTGCTCTTTTAGTTTTGAGAAGGCTTCATTTGTATCTTCCAGGAGCAACTCACGTCTATATGATTCCACTGCTTTAGCAAGTATTTCTCCAATTGTTTCACCACTGGCGGAGGCCATTGCCTTAAGCTCGAATGAGTTTCGAAAGGGACTCTGACTATTTGCGTTTTCAAGATTGATCACCACCTAGTAAATTGATTAGTATACTATAACATAACACGATTTGTGACAGAAAACACCTTTTCGATTGATTCGATCGAAGGGAATAGATGCGGAAACGAGTTCATGACGGAATTGATAGCGGGTCTTGAGTTAGGGTCTAGGGTGTAGTGAAAGAAACGATCTTCTCTGCAGTCATTCCATGGATAATGCTTTGATGAGCTCCACAGGATCCCATTTTTCTCGTTCTTCTCATTGTTTCTCTTCTTCTTGCAAAGTCCTCGTTTTTCGCTATGAATCGAGATTCTGGCCAGAATTATGCCAGAATGACGGGAAGGACCGTCATCCCGGACTTGATCCGGGATCTGGTGCGCCCGGCATGATACAC
>NZ_JFHJ01000109.1:0-812 GCF_003666285.1 Mesotoga sp. HF07.pep.5.2.highcov
ATGCCAAATCTCTACTTCTATGCCGGTTCGGCAAATCCGGAGCTGTACGAGCTTCAGAATGAATTGATCGACCCAGAAAGGAAAATAGAGAAGGTTATGGAAGAGTTCTGCGATTTCGAAGGCAGCGTGATTGTCGATGTTGGAGCAGGCTCAGGCTTTCATTCACATATGTACGCAAGCACTGCCTCCATGGTTTACGCCGTGGAGCCGGATTCGGGAATGTTAAAACAATTGAAAGCGAGGCAAGCCCGTGACTTCAGATCGAACTTCTGTGTGTTGAAGGGATTTGCTGAGGACCTTCCACTGAAATCTGATCTGGCAGATATCGTGCACGCCAGGCTTGCGTATTTCTTTGGCCCGCCCATGAAATACACAGAGAGTTGTGAAGAGGGGATTGAGGAAGTCAAAAGGGTCCTGAAGACCGGCGGGTATTTCTTCAATATTCAGAACAACTACTCTTCAGGCCAGTATGCGGATTTTCTCGAACTATCATATGGTCGGGACCTTAAAAACCTTCAAAAAGAGATTTCCGATTACTTCGCATCGAGGGGCTTTTTGGAAAGGATCGTGAGAACGAAATGGAGAGCAAAGAACCGTGGGGAAATCGAAAAGGCCCTTACGCTGGAATTTCCGATCGAGAAGGTGGGGCAAATCATGAAAGCCTTTTCCGGCAACGAGTTCTCACACGACTTTTCAATATTCTTCTTCAAGAAAAGAACCAGAGGCGAAAATGGTTAGAGTCTATCTTTTAGGTCATTCGAGTTGCTTATTGAATTATCATGAACACATAGTTTTTCCCCGGATCGATAGGG
>NZ_JFHJ01000276.1:0-1125 GCF_003666285.1 Mesotoga sp. HF07.pep.5.2.highcov
ATCTGCTTCTATCCCGCACTGAGAGTTCACTGCCGATCGAGAAAAATCTCATTAATTTCTCTCAGCTCTTGCTCCAGACGACTGAAAAGATTTTAATGATTCATTCCGATAAAGATCTGGAAATCGATATTGCTCCAGATATAGTGATTAGAGGTTCCGGCTACATGCTGGAGCATGTGATCATCAATCTGCTCGACAACGCCTGCAGATACACAACCGACGGATCAGTAGAGGTCAAACTGATTTCCGATGAACATGGTTCCTTTCTCTCGATTTCGAACATGGGAAAAGCTATCGATTTCGTTCAAAACGAAGAACTCGAGGAGGCCAAGCAAATTAAGGGGTACGGACTGGGCCTTCGGGTGGTCAGGTCAATCCTCAGGGCGCATGGTTTGAAGCTTGAATACACTCATCTGGATGGAAAGAATATCTTCGTGATTGATTTTCCCTTCGAAGAGTGAAGATTTAGCCTAAACTTACATTTTGATTGTAGGATTCTGACGTGCCGTAGTCGCCTATATGGATTTCTTAAAAATGCTCATCGAATGGTGTGGGAGGTAGAGAATGAAGCTCAACGATTTCAAACTGGAAATCTACTTTGGAAAGCATGAGTTTAGTGCGCCTTATCTTCTTGCACAGTCGGACTGCGAAGCCATGACAATTAAAGAATTGCTGCAAATGGCGGGGGAGAGCTCGTCCGAGTTTCTCGATACATGGCTTGGATACACTGAAGTTTCGGGCAATCCGATATTGAGAAAGGAGATCTCCCGCCTGTACTCGACTGTTGGAGAAGAGGATGTTCTTGTTCATTCCGGGGCGGAAGAGGCGATCTTCAACTTCATGAATGTCTTTCTTCAGAAAGGCGACCATGTGATCTGTCAGTTTCCAGTTTATCAGTCACTGTACGAAGTTGCCAACGCAATCGGATGTGAAGTGACCCGCTGGGAACTGAGAAGAAGTGGGGAAGAATGGAGCTTTGATGTAGATGAACTGAAGGATCTTGTTCGCCCAGAAACTAAACTCGTTGTAATAAACAATCCTAATAACCCGACCGGATACCTTGTTTCTAACAGAGACCTGATGAAGATCGCTTCCTTTACAGAAGAAAGGGGGATTTTCGTTTTC